>CAZFTH010000012.1:0-19903 GCA_964521745.1 uncultured Peptostreptococcaceae bacterium | reverse complement strand
TTTTTTCCACGACATAGGAAAACCAGCGGCTAAGTTCAACGATGACAAAGGAAGAACGAGGTTCCAAGGTCATGAGATAGTAGGAGCTGAGATGCTTATGGAAATCGGAAAAAGGCTAGGGCTAAGCGAAGAAGATACGGTAACTTTATCTAGATATTCGGCTCTTCATATGTTTCCTCTAGTTATTTATAAAAACAATGATGTATCTGGAGATACTCTATTTAATATGTTTTCGCAAACAGAAGATGAAACCTTAGATGTATTATTAATTGGATATGCAGACATAGTTGCAACTAGAAAACTTCTTAATCCTGATGAAGAAATGGGTAATTTTAAAGTTCATGTAGAGTATATAGTTAACAATTATATTACTAGATATCTTCCTCTAAAGAGATTAGATAATATTATTACTTTTGGGGAAATAAAAGACTTGGTAGGAGAAATTGAAGCAAAATCAGCATATGAGGCTCTTAGAAAGGCTATATATATGGGGAGAGTTTCCTTAAAACGTGACAAAATAGATAAATTTCTTTCAAATATTAGTTGGAAATAATGTATAGATATTAGTTTTAAGCTACTATTATGATTTTGACAGATATTGTGACATACTTTATAATTATATATTGGATTAATAGTGATACAAATAGCTTAATATTTCATATTATTGTGTTTGGAGGAAATGATGAGTAGAAATCTTGCGCTTGAACTTGTTAGAGTAACAGAAACTGCAGCACTAGCATCGGCTAGGTATATGGGCAGGGGAGATAAAAACGGAGCTGATGGAGCTGCTGTTGAGGGGATGAGACTTGCTTTTGAAAGTATAGACATCGATGGGGAAGTAGTAATAGGAGAAGGAGAATTAGACGAGGCTCCTATGCTTTATATAGGAGAAAAATTAGGCACTGGAAAAGGGAGAAAAACTGATATAGCGGTAGATCCTTTAGAAGGAACTAGCCTTATTGCCAAAGGGCTTCCTAATGCAATAGCGGTACTTGCTATGTCTGAAAAAGGCTGCCTGTTAAAGGCACCAGATACCTATATGAAAAAAATAGTAGTAGGACCAGAGGCTAAAGGATGTATTGATATAGAAGATACTGTTACAAATAATATTACTAGAGTATCTAAGGCTCTTAATAAGAGAATATCTGAAATTACTTTAATAGTTCAAGATAGGGACAGACACAAGGATATCATAGATGAAGCTAGAAAAATAGGAGCAAGAATTAAGCTTTTTAGTGATGGAGATGTTGCAACTGCAATGGCTACATGTTTTGAAGAAACAGGTATAGATATTTTTATGGGTATAGGAGGAGCGCCAGAAGGGGTTATTACTGCAGCAGCTGTAAAGTGCATGGGAGGAGATATGCAAGCCAAGCTAAATCCTTTGAGCGAAGAGGAAATTTCAAGATGCCATGAGATGGACTTTACTGATGAAAAATTATCAAAAGTACTTTATTTAGATGATTTAGCAAAGGGAGAAGATGTTTTTTTTGCGGCTACAGGAATAACTAGCGGAGACTTATTAAAAGGTGTGGTTTACTTAAAGAACGATAAGGCAAAGACTCATTCTATAGTTATGCGTTCGAAAAGTGGTACAATAAGATTTGTAGAGGCAATTCATAAACTTGATAAAAATAGTATAATGGTTGATCTTATGGATAAATATAAGGATATTTAACAAAACTAAAGGAAGTTTTATAAAATTTATCTTGCTTTAATAATAGCAAGTTAGCATATATGAATTTTAAATTGTTTTAGCCATTTATAATTAGTTGAAAAAGGGGAGATTTTTATTATGGATAGGAATCTAGCGTTGAATCTAGTTAGAGTTACAGAGGCTGCAGCTATCGAAAGTGCAAAATTTTTGGGTCGTGGAGATAAAGATGGGGCAGATGATGCAGCGGTATCAGCAATGAGAAAGATGTTTTCGACTGTAGATATAGATGGCACAGTTGTAATAGGTGAGGGTGAGATGGATGAAGCTCCTATGCTTTATATTGGTGAAAAAGTTGGGCTAGGGGAAGGTCACCCAAAAGTTGATATAGCAGTTGACCCTGTTGATGGAACTGTATCTGTTGCCAAGGGATTTAATAATGCGATAGCTATAATTGCTATGGCTCCTGAAGGAAAGCTACTTCATGCTCCAGATATGTATATGCAAAAAATAGCAGTAGGACCAAAAGTAAAGGGTAGAGTAGGTCTTGATATGCCTATTCCAGATATTTTATTAGAAACAGCAAAAGCTTTAGATAAACCTATAGAAGAGCTTACGGTTACTATGCTAGATAGGGAAAGGCATTCAAATCTTATGAAGATTTGTAGACAGCTAGGATGCAGGATAAAGCTTATCATGGATGGAGATGTAGCAGCAGCCATAGATACATGCTTCTCACATACTGGTATAGATATAATGCTAGGTTCAGGTGGAGCACCAGAGGGAGTTTTGGCTGCAGCTGCAATCAAATGTTTAGGTGGAGACTTCCAAGGCAGATTGATAGCTGAAGAAGAAAGTGAATATAAAAGATGCAAGCAAATGGGAGTGGATCCAGAACAACTTCTAGAGTTAGAGGATTTAGTTTGTGGAGATGAAGTGTATTTTGCAGCAAGTGGAATATCTGATGGAAACTTATTAAAAGGTGTAATATTTGAATCTGAAAATATGGCAAAAACTCACTCTATAGTTATGCGTGCAGAAACAGGAACTATAAGGTTTGTGGAAGCTATCCATAGATTGAATAAAAAACCATATATATATTCAAATAAATAAGTTTACAGAGTATACTTATTATTTTAATAATGGTCATACTAGTTCTAGTATGATATAATAAGAAGTAGTTGATATAGAGCCTAGCTTAATATCAACTACTTTTTATTATTTTGCTGTGATTAAAGTCTTATAATCATTTCGATATTAACTTTTCATAGAATCTTCTCATGAAGTATCCATAAATTAAAGATTATTTCCATAGACAAAATCAAATATTAATCAAATACATTAGTATAATGTTTTAGGAGGAATTACAAAATGGTCGATTTACATTCGATGAAGCTCATTGAATTAAAAGAATTAGCAAAAGAAAATAATATTAAATTGCCAAAAGCAGTGAAAAAAAGTGAGCTAATTGAAATATTAGAAAAAAATGCTCAGGCGTCTGAGAAAGAAAAATTTGAAAAAACAATCGATAAAGCTGACAATACAATTGATAATAAAAAAGAAACAAAAAATCAAAAGGACACAGCGCTTCCTGAAAACTTAGCTGAAGAAATAAAAGACGAAGAAGACGTTGATTTTGCTGAAGGAGTATTAGAAATCTTGCCTGATGGATATGGGTTTTTAAGAGGGTCAAATTATTTATCTACAGAAAATGATGTATATATATCTCCGTCTCAGATAAGAAGATTCAATATGAAAACGGGAGATAAAATTTTAGGGATAACTAGACCACCTAAAAATGGAGAAAAATTTCGAGCTATATTATATGTAAAATTAATTAATGGATATAAGCCAGATTTGGCTACAAGAAGAAAATCGTTTGATACATTAACTCCAGTCTACCCTGACGAAAGATTTTATTTAGAAAAATCAGGAGAGCTTTCAGCTAGATTAATCGATATAATCAGTCCAGTTGGAAAAGGGCAAAGGGGACTTATAGTAGCGCCGCCAAAAGCGGGAAAAACAACACTACTTAAGACAATAGCCAATTCTATAATTCATAATAATAAAGAAGTTGAGCTTATAGTTCTTTTAGTAGATGAACGTCCAGAAGAAGTTACAGATATTAGAGAATCAGTAACTGGTGCAGATGTAATATCCTCTACTTTTGATGAGCTACCTACCCATCATATTAAGGTAGCTGAAATGGTTTTAAATAGAGCCAAGAGATTAGTGGAACATGGAAAAGATGTAGTAATACTTTTAGATAGCATCACAAGACTTGCAAGAGCTTATAATCTTACTATATCTCCTACTGGAAGGACTCTTTCAGGAGGACTTGATCCAGGAGCACTTTATGGACCTAAGAAATTTTTTGGAGCAGCTAGAAATATCAGAAATGGTGGATCGCTTACTATATTAGCAACAGCTTTAGTAGAGACAGGTTCACGTATGGACGATGTAATTTTTGAAGAATTTAAAGGGACAGGTAATATGGAGCTTCATTTGGATAGAAAATTAGCTGAAAAACGTATATTCCCAGCTATAGATATCTACAAATCCGGAACAAGAAAAGAAGAAATGCTACTAAGCGAAAAAGAACTTGCTTGTGCATATAATCTCAGAAGAACACTAAGTAATTCAACGGCTTTAGAAATCATGGAGCAGATTATTTCTATGATGAAAAACACAAAAGACAATGATACATTTATAGATGCTGTTACGGAAGCTTTTAAATAGTAGACTGATTTAAAAAATCTATTTTTATTATTGAATTTAAAATAATAGTGTGTTACAATATTATGGTTGATAGAGCATATAATTAGATGCATTATGCGCATTAGTAGGAGTGAGGTGAGTTTCATGAAAGCAAATATTCATCCAGAATATAAAGAAGTACAGATTCACTGTGCATGTGGAAATACATTTATGGCTGGTTCAACTAACGAAGAAATTCGTGTTGAAATCTGTTCACAGTGTCATCCTTTCTACACTGGTCAAGCTAAGAGTATTGAAAAGGGTGGAAGAATCGAAAGATTTAACAAAAAATTCAACAGATAGCAATTATAAAGGGCCGAAGAATTTCGGCCCTTTTATAATGTACTGATAAATTTTTACTTATTGAGGTATTGGTTTTATATTATCTTGATAATATAAAATCAATACTGTAATATTTTTTTCTTAGTAATATAATAGAAAGAAGAAAAGAAAATATCGGGCGGTGAAAGAATTATGTATAGACCTAGTGGTCATGGGTATATTGAGGCTGTAGTTGGCCCTATGTACAGTGGTAAGAGTGAAGAACTTATAAGAAGGTTAAAAAGAGCAAAAATAGCAAAACAAGAAGTTATTGTTTTTAAACCCTGCATAGACAATAGATATAGTAAAGAAGACGTAGTGTCTCATAGTGGCATAAGCATCAGGGCGATAGCTATTAATCACACTGAAGAAATTCATAAATATATAACTGATAAAACTCAAGTAGTAGGCATAGATGAAGTTCAATTTTTTGATGAAGGAATTGTAAATGTTGCTTTAGAGTTGGCTGATAAGGGAATAAGGGTTATTGCAGCTGGATTAGATTTGGATTTTAAGGCTGAGCCTTTTGGACCGGTTCCGGAACTTCTAGCTAGAGCTGAGTTTGTAGATAAATTACAAGCTGTTTGTTTAAAATGTGGAGCTCCAGCAACTAGAACCCAAAGGTTAATTAATAATGAGCCAGCTAGATATGACGATCCTATAATATTGGTAGGAGCAACAGAATCATATGAAGCTAGATGCAGAAAGTGCCATAGAATTAAAAAATAGCTCTTATATAGTAAAACGCTTATTATAATTAAGTATAAATAATATACTAAGGAGTAATTTATGAGCAAACAAAGTGTAGGCGGACAGGCCCTGATTGAAGGGGTTATGATGAAAAGTGATAAGGCTAAATCTATTGCTATTAGGAAACAAGATGATTCTATACTGGTAACTTCAGAAAATATAAAACCATCAAAATATGCAAAACTTAAAAAAATACCTTTTTTAAGAGGTATGTTTGTGCTAGTAGAATCAATGGTTGAAGGAACTAAAGATATTAACTATGCTGCTTCATTTTATGCAGAAGAAGAATCTGAAGAAGTAGATTTATTTGAAAAAATTATGGTTAAGCTATTTAAGGATAAGGCAGAAAAAGCAGCTAGCATGATATCGGTTGTATTTGCTTTTGCAATAGCTATAGGCTTGTTTATTGTTTTACCAGCTTTTCTAGTAAAAAGCTCTAATCAAGATGCTAGTATGTTTTCTAGTTTAAAAGAAGGTTTAATTAAAATAAGTTTTTTTATAGCTTATATATATATTATTTCGCTTATGAATGATATAAAAAGGGTTTTTCAGTATCATGGAGCAGAACATAAATCTATATTTGCATATGAGAGAGGGCTTGAACTTACTGTAGAAAATGTAAAAAAAATGCCTAGACTCCATCCTAGATGTGGAACGAATTTTATATTTGTGGTTTTAATGGTTTCAACCTTTGTATTTTCTTTTTTTACTTTTGAAAATGTCCTTACAAGATCTATCTTAAAACTTATATTTTTTCCAGTAGTTGCAGGAATAGCTTATGAGATAATAAAAATTGCTGGCAAGTATCAAAATCCATTTACAAAATTAATGATACTTCCTGGATTGCTAATGCAAAAAATAACCACAAGAGAACCAGATGAAAAGCAAATAGAAGTTGCAATAGCATCTTTAAAAGCAACTTTAGATAAAAGTCAAAGTGCAAACATAAACACGATATAGAGTAAATGGAGAAGCATAAAATGAAAATTAAAGATATAATCAATTATGGGATATCAATGATAAAAGATGCTGATAATCCATTTTTGCAAATGCAGATGATAGTAGCAAAGGCAATAGAAAAAGACAGATTATATATCATGCTAAACTTGGAAGAGGAGCTAAATGAAGCAAAAATTGCTCTTATAAAATCTATGATAGATAAAAGAAAAAATTCTTATCCTCTTCAATATATATTAGGGGAAAGAGAATTCTGGGGTATGGATTTTAAAGTGAGTGAGGGAGTTCTTATACCTAGGCAAGATACAGAAATTTTAGTTGAAGAGACACTTGACAGGCTTAAAAAATTAAAGGGAAAAAATAGCTTGAATGGATTTGAAATTGGAATAGGTAGTGGCATTATATCCATAAGCTTATTAAAGGAAATTTCTAATTTAACTATGTTAGGAATAGATATAAATGATAAAGCTATTGAACTTACAAATGAAAATGCTTTAATACATGGAGTAAGTGATAGGCTAAAGCTTATAAACTCGAACTTATTTGAAAAACTACCAAAAGACATTAAGTTTGATTTTATAGTATCAAACCCTCCGTATATTCAAACTAAAGTAATTGATACTTTACAGGAAGACATAAGGAAATATGAACCTAGGCTCGCTCTAGATGGTGGAGAAGACGGTTTGGATTTTTATAGAAAAATAATAGAAAATTCTAGCTACTATCTTAAAAATGATGGTTTTATAGCTTTAGAGATTGGATACGACCAAGGCCATGCTGTAAAGAAGATATTTATAGATAATAGATACCAAAACATAACTGTTATAAAGGATTTGGCAGGATTTGATAGACTTGTAATTGCTACGATTATCTGATAAAATAAAGTGTTTATATATGAAGAAAAATAAAGGGTGGTTAATATGTTTGATAAAATAGAGTTTGTTGAGGAAAAGTATAAGGAACTTAACCAAAAGATTTCAGATCCAGAGGTTATTAACAATCAAAGTTTATGGCAAAAGCTTATGAAAGAACATGCAGAAATTGAGCCAGTAGTTATGAAATATAGGGAATACAGAACTGTTAAATCTCAATTTGAAGGAGCTAAAGAGATTCTAGAAAGTTCAAATGATGAAGAAATGAGAGAGTTAGCTAAAATGGAACTTTCGGAATTAGAAGAATCGCTAGAGAATGTTTCTGAAGAACTGAGAATTCTTCTTCTGCCTAAAGATCCTAATGATGATAAAAACGTTATAGTTGAAATTCGTGCAGGAGCTGGTGGAGATGAAGCAGCTTTATTTGCAGGCGTTCTTTTTAGAATGTACTCTATGTATGCATCTTCTAGAAGGTGGAAGGTAGATCTTATGTCTTCAAATGATACAGGCGTAGGTGGATATAAAGAAGTAGTGTTTATGATTAATGGTAAGGGCGCATATTCAAGACTTAAATTTGAATCAGGTGTTCATAGAGTTCAAAGAGTACCTGAAACTGAATCAGCAGGAAGAATTCATACATCTACTGCAACTGTTGCAGTGCTTCCGGAAGTTGAAGAAGTAGGCGAAGTAGAGCTTAATCTAAACGATGTGAGAGTAGACGTATTTAGGTCTTCTGGAAACGGAGGACAGTCTGTTAATACTACGGACTCTGCTGTTAGACTTACTCATGTTCCTACAGGAATAGTTATTTCTATGCAAGATGAAAAATCTCAGCTGAAAAACAAGGAGAAAGCTTTCAAAATTCTAAGAGCTAAGTTATACGATATGGAGCTTGAAAAGGCTCAAAAAGAAGTAGCTAGAGAAAGAAAAAGCCAAGTAGGTACAGGCGATCGTTCTGAGAGAATTCGTACTTATAATTATCCACAAGGGAGAATAACTGACCATAGAATAGGTCTTACCCTGTATAAATTAGATTCTTTCCTAAATGGAGATTTAGACGAAATGATAGATTCTCTTATCACAACTGATCAAACTGAAAAAATGCAAATGGCAGAATAAGATATTAAGGAAGCTACAACAATAGCAAAAGAAGGTCAGCTGATGGCCTTTTTTGCTATGGATTATACTAGATTCACATTTGAGTGTGAGGCGAGATAAAAAATGAAAACTAATAGATGTATGATTATAGATACAAGCAAAGATGAGCTAGAGCTAGATAAAGAACTAAAAATTGTAGCAAATATGCTCAAAACTGGCAAGACAGTTGTGTTTCCAACAGAAACAGTATATGGACTAGGAGCAAATGCTTTAGATCCTATGGCGGCAAAAAAAATATATAAGGCAAAGGGTAGACCTTCTGATAATCCTTTGATTGTTCACATTTCAAAATATGATGATGTAGATTTTTTAGCCAAGGATATAAGTGATGATGCTAGAGTGCTTATCAAGGCATTTTGGCCGGGGCCACTTACTCTTATTCTTAACAAATCAGATAAAGTCCCACTTGAGACAACTGGAGGATTAGATACAGTTGCAATTAGAATGCCCTCAAATCCAATAGCAAGAAAGTTGATAGACTTAGCAGGACTAGCTATAGCGGCTCCGTCTGCAAATATTTCAGGAAGACCATCTATTACTTCATCCAAATACTTGATAGAAGAACTATGTGAAAGAGTTGATGCTATAATAATTTCAGATGATAGTGAGATAGGTTTAGAATCCACTGTAATAGATATGACGGATAGTGTTGCAGTAATATTAAGACCTGGGAAAATTGGAAAAAGCGAAATAGAAAAAGTTTTAAATAAAGAAGTAAAGCTAGATCCATCTTTAAAGAATGAAAGACTAGCTCCTAAATCTCCTGGCATGAAGTATAAACATTATAGTCCCAAAGCTTCTGTAGTTGTAGTTACAGGAAGCCTGGATGAAATGAGAGATAAATTACTTTCAAAACTTAGTGATTATGACCATGATAAAATTAAAGTTAGGGTGGTTTGCCTAGAAAATAGAATGGGTTTATATGAGCCTTATAGTGTGAGCTGGGGAAAAGATAGTCTAGAAGCAGCTAAAAATTTATTTAAAATACTTAGAAATATGGATGATGAGAAAATAGAATTAGTTTATTTTGAATCCTTAAGTGATGGAGAAATAAGCGAAGCTGTAATGAATAGACTTATAAAAGCAGCTGGAAAGCAAGTTATTTAGTTAGAAAGAAAGAAAAAATAGGAGGCTTATAAAAATGAAAATTGGATTAGGTGCCGATCATGGTGGTTATAAGTTAAAAGAACTTATAAAAGAACATCTTGAAAACAAGGGGTATGAAGTAGTAGATTATGGAACCCACTCATCGGATTCTGTGGACTACCCTGACTATGGAAAAAAAGTAGCTGAGTCAGTTATAAATGATGAAGTAGACAAGGGGATAATTTGTTGCGGAACAGGGATAGGAATAAGCCTTGCTGCCAACAAAGTGAAAGGAATAAGATGCGCTAATGTTTCAGACACTTTTTCTGCAAAGATGAGTAGAGCTCACAATAATTGTCAAATGATAGCTCTTGGTGAGAGAGTTTTAGGGGTAGGGCTTGCTCTAGAAATAGTAGATGCTTTTTTAAGCACAGATTTTGAAGGCGAGCGTCACCAAAAAAGAGTAAATAAAATTATGGATATTGAAGGAGGATTTACATGTCAAAATTAGTAGTAGTAGACCATCCAATGATTCAGCATAAGCTGAGCATATTAAGAGATAAAAACACAGGCTCTAGAGAATTTCGTGCATTAGTTAAGGAAATAGGTATGCTAATGGTATATGAAATTACTAGAGATTTGCCATTAGAAGAAATAGAAATAGAAACTCCAGTTGTTAAAACTAGAGCTAAGGTACTTGCAGGCAAGAAACTTGCTGTAGTTCCGATACTAAGAGCTGGCCTTGGAATGGTAGATGGGATACTAGAGTTAATTCCAGCAGCAAAAGTAGGTCATGTTGGGCTTTATAGAGACCCAGAAACTTTAAAACCAGTTGAATATTTTTGTAAGCTACCTCAAGATGTAGAAGAAAGAGAATTTTTAGTAGTTGACCCAATGCTTGCAACAGGAGGTTCAGCAGAAGCAGCTATACAGCTTTTAAAGGATAGGGGAGCAAAAAACATTAGGCTTGTATGTCTAGTTGGCTGTCCTGAAGGAGTAAAAATGGTTCAAGAAGCTCATCCAGATGTAGATGTATATCTAGCAGCTTTAGATGAAAAATTAAATGACCATGGATACATAGTACCTGGTCTTGGTGATGCAGGAGATAGAATTTTTGGAACAAAATAATAGCATATTTGATTAAAAATAATGTAAATTATATTTAATTATTTTTGCAAGTCTATATTTTGTATTGATTTTTTGTTACAATAATAACAACAGATGTCTATGCTCAATAATGACTGATTGGAGTTGTTTATATTTGGATAGAAGAGACAAAACAAATTATTATTTGGATATAGCTCAGACAGTTTTAAATAGAGGAACTTGTAGAAGAAGAAATTATGGAAGCATAATCGTGAAAAATGATGAGATAATTTCTACAGGATATACAGGAGCTCCTAGAGGCAGAAAAAATTGTATAGACCTTGGTTATTGTTATAGAGAAGCTATGAATATTCCAAGGGGACAGATGTATGAAACTTGCAGGTCGGTTCATTCTGAAATGAATGCCATAATATCAGCAGAAAGAAGAGATATGATAGGGGCAACCTTGTATCTTGTTGGAAAAGATATGGCAAGTGGAGAACTTGTAGAAAATGCAGATTCGTGCAGTATGTGTAAACGTGTTATAATAAATGCAGGAATAAAAGAAGTCATAATAAGAGAAACTATGAAAAAATTCAAAGTTATCTCTGTTCAGACCTGGATAGATGAAGATGATTCGCTTTCAGGTGTTTTAGGATATTAGGAGGTGCTTTTGTGCCGAAAATTATAATTGCTTTTTTAGGAGCAATGTTATTTTCATATGTGTTAACTCCCCATGTTATCAAATTAGCTTACAAGATTGGAGCAATAGATATACCTAAAGATGACAGAAGAGTACATAGCAAACCAATACCAAGGCTTGGTGGAATTGCAATTTTTGGTGGCTTTTTTATAGTATCTATTTTGGTTATACCTCTTAGCAGGGAAATGTTTGGATTTTTGCTTGCGTCTATCATTATGCTTGTTATGGGAGTGCTAGATGATACTAGAGGATTAGGAGCTAAGACAAAACTACTGATACAGATTGCTTGTGCTCTTATAGTTTTTGCTTTTGGAGTAAGAGTTGAATTTGTCACAAACCCATTTGATAATGAAACAGGCATGTTATACTTAGGTATATTAGCTTTGCCAATTACTGTATTTTGGATAGTTGGAATTACAAATACAGTAAATCTGATAGATGGATTAGATGGACTTGCAGCAGGGATATCAGCTATATCGGCTATAACTCTTTCTTTGGTTTCCTATATGGGAAATGATTTAACCTCAACTATACTTCTTGTGGCTCTTGCAGGAGGGGCGATAGGGTTCTTGCCTTTTAATTTTAACCCAGCAAAAATCTTTATGGGAGATACTGGTTCTCTTTTTTTAGGATTTGCATTATCTGTTATTTCTATTGAGGCTGCTATAAAATCTGCGGCCACATTAGCAGTAGTAGTACCAATTCTCGCCCTAGGGATTCCTATATTTGACACTACATTTGCAATAATTAGAAGAGCAAATGCTGGAAGACCTATAATGGAAGCTGATAAAGGACATTTGCATCATAGACTACTAAGTAAGGGTTTATCTCAAAAACAGACAGTTTTAGCCTTGTATTTTATAAGTTGCATACTAGGAGCTAGTGCTATTTTTATAGCTGAAGCCAGTATGAAATCTGCTATTACTGTACTTACTTTAGATTTATTGCTTATAATTTATGGTGTCTTTAGACTTAAAATACTTACTCATACACAGGAGGAAGTCAAATGAAAGTAAAAGTTTTAACAATATTTGGGACTCGTCCAGAAGCAATTAAGATGGCTCCCCTTGTAAAAGAACTCCAAACTAGACCTGAAATAGAATGTAAGGTTTTAGTTACTGCCCAGCACAGACAGATGTTGGATAGTGTACTTGATATCTTTGATATTACTCCTGATTTTGATTTAGATATAATGAAACATGGACAGACTATTACTGATATAACAAGTAGAGTTATGTACGGTTGTAAAGAGGTATTTTCATCATATAGACCAGATATAGTACTAGTTCACGGAGATACTACAACTACTTTTTCTGCCAGTTTGGCTGCTTTTTATGAAAAAATACCTGTAGGTCATGTGGAAGCAGGACTTAGAAGTGATAATATTTACTCTCCATATCCTGAAGAAATGAATAGAAGGCTTACAGGAAGACTAGCTAGCTATCATTTTGCTCCTACAATTGCCAACAAAGAAAATTTAGTAAAGGAAAATGTATCTAGAAGAGATATAATAATAACAGGAAATACCGTTATTGATGCACTTTTAAGTGTAGTAGATGATGCCTATAAATATAAAAATGACATGTTGAATGCTATCAATTTTAAGGAAAAAAAAGTAATTTTACTTACTTGCCATAGGAGAGAGAACTGGGGAGAACCTATGAATAATATATTTAAAGCATGTAATGAACTTGTTTTAGATAATCCAGACGTTCATTTGATTTTTCCTATGCATATGAATCCCATAGTAAGAGATAGTGCATATGAAATCATGGGAAATAATGAGAAAATTAGCTTAATTGAACCTCTTGATTATGAACCTTTTGCTAATTTGATGAGCAAGGTGTATATGATAATGACAGATTCTGGAGGTATTCAAGAAGAAGGTCCAGCGCTTGGCAAGCCAGTTATGGTACTTAGGACTGAAACAGAAAGACCAGAGGCTGTAGATGCTGGTACTGTAAAAGTAGTCGGAATTGACTCTGAGAAAATTTATAGAGTAGGTAGTAGATTAATACAAGATTCAGCCTATTATGAATCTATTGCAAATGCCATAAATCCTTATGGAGATGGAAAAGCTTCGTCTAGGATAGCAGATTATATTTTGTTTAAATTTGGTGTTAGAAATCAGGAAGTTGATGAATTCAAATAAAATTTTATAGATAGTTAAATTTATATCGGTTTCAAATTCCAAAGTATGATAGTATAATTAAATATGTACCCTTAAAAAAGGAGCAAGGCTATGCCTAAAGAAGAAAAGAAATTTTATAAATCTTTGAGTAATTTGGCTCTCTTGAGTCAAGTTGGATTTTCAATGATAGTTCCAATTATCGGATGCGTTTGGATAGCGAATTTTTTAATGAAAAAGTTTAATCTTGGAATTTGGGTATTGTTCCTATTTATAATTCTAGGGGTCACAAGCGCATTTGCTAATTTATTTAGACTTACTAAATTTTCTAGCAAAACAAAGGAAAATGAAAATGATAAGTCAAATGATAAGGATGGAGATTTATAAACCGTGGATGTTACTTTAAAAGAAACTATAAAACTCTTTAAAGGAATAGTAGTTTTAGATATTTTGCTAATAACTATATTATTTATTCTTGGAAAGTTAGATGTACCGATGCTTCAAGGTATATTAATTGGTTCAGTATATGCCTTACTTAACTTTAGGCTGTTGGCTGTAAGTATAAATAGAGCTGTACTGATGCCTCCTGGCAAAGCTCAAATTTTTGCAGGAGTAAGTTATTTTGGTAGGTTTGCTTTGAGCGCTGTCATAATACTAGCAGCAATCAAGGCTGACTATATAAATGCTTTGGGTGTAATTATACCAATGTTTTTTCCTAAAGTAATAATCATAAGCTCTGCAATAAAACGTAAGAGCTAATGAGAAATGTCAGAATTTTACTGACAAATTTTTACTAGATAACATTAAATTTAAAGAAAGGAGGGAATTAAGTGAACGGTCCTAAAATTTTGTTTAACATACCGATATTTGGAGGGCTACCAATTAATGAAACTATGGTTGTAAGTTGGCTTGTTATGGCTGTAATAATTCTCTTAGCTTATCTAGGGACAAGAAAACTAGAAAGAATTCCAGGAAAAGCTCAATTAGTTACTGAAGGTTATGTGTCAGTTGTTTATTCTATGGTAGAACAAAGTATGGGGAAAGATAAACTTGGTTTTGCCCCTTATATTGGAACTTTATTTGCTTTTTCACTTTTTTCTAGTCTTAGTAGTTTATTTGGATTAAGACCACCTACAGCAGATTTAAATACAACATTAGGATGGGCACTTATTACATTTTTTCTAGTGCAAGCAAATGGAATAAGGCAAAAAGGACTTAAAGGATATTTAAAAGGCTTTATGGATCCACTTCCTATGTTGTTGCCACTAAACCTTATTTCAGAAATTTCAAACCCTATCTCTCTTAGTTTCCGTCATTTTGGAAACATTGCAGGCGGTATGGTAATAACAATGCTACTTTATAATTTTCTAGCATGGCTTAGTAGTGTAGTACTTGGTTTTATACCATTTATAGACGCTATTCCACTACTACAAGTAGGAATTCCTGCTGTATTATCAATTTATTTTGATTTATTTACAAGTGTACTTCAAGCATTTATATTTTGTATGCTTACTATGGTTTTTGTGGCCATGGCCATGGATTAACAACTTTTGTTAAAAATAAGACAAAACTTATTTTTTAGAAATTATATCAAATTAAAGTACTAAATGTACAATTTAAAGGAGGAATATTAAATGGAAAGAGCAATAATATTAGCAGCATCAGCAATTGGAGCAGGACTTGCAATGATCGCAGGTATAGGACCTGGTATTGGTCAGGGATTTGCAGCTGGTAAAGGTGCAGAGGCAGTTGGAAGACAGCCAGAAGCACAATCTGATATCGTTAGAACAATGCTACTTGGAGCAGCTGTTGCTGAGTCAACAGGTATCTATGGTCTAGTTATCGCACTTCTTCTTTTATTTGCTAACCCACTAATTAACTTACTATAATAATTAGTTTGGATTTAGCAAGAAATAAGGAAGGAGGAGGAAAATGTTTCAAAACTTTATAAGCCTTGGGGTGTTTGAAGTATTAATTACATGGGCTAACACCATTATCTTGTTTCTAGTTCTTAAAAAACTCCTTTTCAAACCTGTTAAGACCTTTATGGAAAACAGACAAAATGAAGTTGCAAAAGCTTTTATCGAGGCAGACGAAGCAAAAGCTAAAGCCGAGCTACTTGAAAAGCAATATGCCGAAAAAATGGCTATGGCAAAATCTGAAGCAGCTGAAATTGTTAAGGAAGCTTCAAAAAGAGGAGAAGATCGTTTTGAAGAAATAGTATCTGAAGCTAAAAAAGAAGCCGAAAGAATAGCTTCAAAAGCTAATAATGATATTGAAAGAGAAAAACAAAAAGCAATCAATGAAATCAAGGATGATATATCAGAAATTGCTATGATGATAGCAAGCAAGGTTATTCAAAAAGATATCAATTCTTCTGATCATGATAGACTTATTAAGGATTTTATTGATAATGTAGGTGATACATCATGGCAGAATTAGTACAGCAAAGATATGCAGGAGCTTTTTATGAAGTAGCCAAAGAGCTTCAAAAAGAAGATGAGTTTTTAGCTGAGCTTAGTTTTGTAGATAAAATATTAGCTGAAAATGCTGATTTTATGAAAGTGTTAAAAGCACCTATGATATCTAAAGAAGAAAAAAAATCTTTAATAGAAGAAATATTTGCTAATAATCTATCTACATCTAGCTACAATTTCCTGAAAATTCTAGTAGATAAAAGTAGAGTGGGTGCATTCCCTCAAATAACTGAGGAATACAAAAATTTATTAAATGCTGCTAGAAATATAAAAGAGGTAACAGCAATAACTGCGACACCTTTAAATCAAGAACTAAAAGCTGCACTTATAGAAAAATTACAAGCTATTACTGGCAGCGAAATCGTTTTGAATGATATTGTCGATTCATCAATTATTGGAGGAATCTTAATTAAAATTGGCAATGAACAAATAGACGGTAGTGTTAAGAGTCGTATAGAAGGATTAAAACAAGATATTTCAGCAATAATTGCATAGAAGGGTGGTGAGACCATGGAACTTAGACCAGAAGAAA
This sequence comes from uncultured Peptostreptococcaceae bacterium, assembly GCA_964521745.1. Lineage (GTDB taxonomy): Bacteria > Bacillota > Clostridia > Peptostreptococcales > Filifactoraceae > Acetoanaerobium. The sequence goes on along the minus strand of CAZFTH010000012.1, from coordinate 3,422 downwards.
TTAGTAGCATTATAAAAGAGCAAATCAAAAGATATGAAAATAAAATAGATCTTCAGGACGTTGGTACTGTTATTCAGGTAGGTGACGGAATAGCAAGAATCCACGGATTAGAAAAGTGTATGGCTGGTGAGCTACTTCAGTTTGAAGGAGATGTCTATGCCATGGCCCTTAACCTTGAAGAAGATTTTGTCGGAGCCGTTATGCTTGGTTCTGATGAAGACATCAAGGAAGGGGATACTGTAAAAAGAACAGGACGTATAGTGGAGGTTCCAGTAGGAGACCAATTACTAGGAAGAGTATTAAATGCACTTGGACAACCGATAGATGGTAAAGGACCGCTTAATACTGATACATTTAGACCTATAGAAACTCAAGCTCCAGGAATTATTGAAAGAAAATCAGTTCATGAGCCTCTTCAAACAGGTATAAAGTCGATTGACTCAATGATACCTATAGGAAGAGGACAAAGAGAGCTTATAATAGGTGATAGGCAAACAGGTAAAACAACAATTGCAATAGATACAATAATTAACCAAAAAGGTAAGGATGTTATTTGTATTTATGTTGCTATTGGACAAAAGCGTTCAACTGTTGCTCAGATAGTTGATACTTTAGAAAAAGCCGGAGCTATGGATTATACTATTGTAGTAGCAGCTACAGCATCAGAGCTAGCACCTCTTCAATATATATCCCCATATGCAGGTTGTTCTATGGGTGAACATTTTATGAATGAAGGCAAGCATGTGCTTTGCGTATATGATGATTTATCAAAACATGCCGTTGCTTATCGTGCTATGTCACTTCTTCTTAGAAGACCACCAGGACGTGAAGCTTATCCTGGAGACGTATTTTATTTGCATTCAAGACTACTTGAAAGAGCTGCAAAACTTAGTGATGAAAAGGGAGCAGGTTCGCTTACTGCACTTCCTATAATAGAAACTCAAGCAGGTGACGTTTCTGCTTACATCCCTACTAACGTTATTTCTATTACAGATGGGCAGATATTCCTAGAGTCAGAACTTTTCTTCTCAGGAGTAAGACCAGCAGTAAACCCTGGTATTTCAGTTTCGAGGGTTGGTGGTAATGCTCAGATTAAAGCTATGAAAAAAGTTGCCGGTACTGTAAAGCTTGCTTATGCACAGTATAGAGAACTTCAATCATTTGCTCAGTTTGGTTCTGATTTGGATAAAGACACAAGAGAACGTCTAGAAAAAGGAGAGAGAATAGTTGAGGTTCTAAAGCAACCTGAATCATCTCCTATAGATGTTGAAAATCAAATTATGATTATATATGCAGTAAATAATAACTATCTAAAAGATATTGAAGTTGAAGATATCAGTGAATTTGAAACTGAATTCTTTAAATATATGAAAGAAGCTTATCCTGAAGTTGGGAAGGATATAGCTACTAGCAAGAATATCTCAGATGAAACAGAAGAAAAACTAAAGGCTGCTATTGAAGAATTCAAGACTAAGTTCAAAAACAGTAAGTAGCCTCTAAATGAGGAGGTGAATGAAGTATGGCAGGAGTTGGAATGAAAGACATTAAAAGGCGTATCAAAAGCGTTGAAAGCACAATGCAAATCACAAAAGCAATGGAGCTTGTGGCATCTTCAAAGCTTAGAAAGGCCAAAGAAAAGGTTGAGAATTCCAGACCTTATTTCAATACCCTATATGATACTATGAGAAAAATATCTCGCAGTACTAGGGGATTAAAATCTCAATTTACAGTAGAAAAAGATACTGGTAAAAAAGGCTATATTGTAGTTGCAGGAGATAGAGGCCTAGCAGGAGGATATAACTCAAATGTACTAAAAGCAGCTGTAAGTCATATGGATAATAATAAATATCCTATTATTTCAGTAGGGAAGAAGTCTATGGACTTCTTTAGTAAAAGAGGATATCCCTTACATGGTAAATTTTCTTCTGGAGCAGAAGCAATAGAAGTAGCTGAAATTCATCAGATTTCAGAAGAAGCTATAGAACTTTATAAATCAGGTGAAATAGATGAGCTTTATATAGTTTATACCAAGTTTATTTCTACTCTTAATCAGGAGCCGCAGATAATTAAATTACTGCCACTTAAGTTTGATGATGAAGGAGTAGCAGAAAAAACAAGTTTAACAGTATACGAGCCATCGCCAGAAGGTGTATTTGATTATTTAGTACCAAAGTATATAGATGGAATAATATTTGGAGCAATCGTTGAGTCATTTGCATCTGAGCAAGGAGCTAGAAGAACAGCAATGGAATCAGCTACAGACAATGCAGAAGAGATGATAGGTTCGCTTCAGCTTAAGTACAATAGAGCTAGACAAGCAACTATAACTCAAGAAATATCTGAGATTGTTGCAGGTGCAGAAGCGCTGAAGTAAGAAGATAGGAGGTAGCATAATGCCAGAGAAAAAAATAGGCACAGTGGTTCAAATAATTGGACCAGTGTTAGATATTAAGTTTCCTACTGAAGAACTTCCAAATCTTCTAAATGCCGTAGAAATTGAGCATGACGGAAGAAAAATTGTAGTTGAAGTATCTCAGCACGTAGGAAATGATACAGTAAGATGTATTGCTATGAGCTCTACAGATGGACTAGTTAGAGGCATAAAAGCAGTAGATACAGGTGAGTCTATTACAGTACCAGTTGGAAGAGATACTCTAGGAAGGATTTTTAACCTTCTAGGAGAACCTGTTGATAATATAGAATATGTAGGAACAGGTAATCGCCTTCCAATTCATAGAGAAGCACCTGCTTATGAAGACCAAGAAACTTCTACAGAAATACTTGAGACAGGAATCAAAGTAGTTGACCTTATTGCACCATATGCAAAGGGCGGAAAAATCGGACTATTTGGTGGTGCAGGAGTAGGAAAAACTGTACTTATAATGGAACTTATAAATAACATAGCTAAAGAACACGGTGGTATTTCTGTATTCACAGGTGTTGGTGAAAGAACAAGAGAAGGAAACGACCTATATGAAGAAATGAAAGAGTCAGGTGTTATTGACAAAACAGTTCTAGTATATGGTCAGATGAACGAGCCTCCTGGAGCACGTATGCGTGTAGGTTTATCAGGACTTACTATGGCTGAGTATTTTAGAGACCAAGAAGGACAGGACGTTCTTTTATTTATTGACAATATATTCAGATTTACTCAAGCGGGTTCAGAGGTTTCAGCACTTCTTGGACGTATGCCTTCTGCGGTTGGATATCAGCCAACGCTAGCTACAGAGATGGGTGCCCTTCAGGAGAGAATTACCTCTACTAAAAAAGGCTCAATCACTTCTGTACAGGCTGTATACGTTCCTGCGGATGACCTTACTGACCCAGCGCCAGCAACTACATTTGCCCATCTAGATGCAACCACAGTTCTTTCAAGAAATATTGCATCACTGGGTATTTATCCAGCGGTTGATCCTCTAGAT
>CAZFTH010000011.1:0-19995 GCA_964521745.1 uncultured Peptostreptococcaceae bacterium | reverse complement strand
ATATAAACAGGGCTTGGGACAATGAATTTGATAGCTATCCTATCCTCTTAACACACATAGAGTGCGTGGTAGAAATACAGAAGATAGGGAGATAGGGAAAGACGTAGAAGTGGCTGAATATCAGAGGAAACGGTATGTTGTTATGAAATTTTTTCATGAGGAAAAACACGTGATTTTCAATACGATTGGAAAGGGTAGGAGAAAAAAAGAGATAAAAAAGGGAATTAAGGTTATTATTTCACTAGTTCTTTAGTAATAAACTGATATAAAATAAATGTAAAAGAATGAAGAGATATAGTATCCTAACAAGATATTTTATCTCTTTATTTTTAAGCAAATTAGTTAGTAATAAGATTACTAAAAACATATTGACAATTACTCTTGCAAATGTTATTCTTATTTTAAGCTATTTAAATTGAGATTTAGGAGATGATATTGTGAATAATAAAGTAATGCATTTTAACCATATGATACTTGATATGCTTAGGGGAGAAACACTTAATTATGAGGGATTAGAAGCGTTACTTAGTCTATATTTGATTGGTTATGTTAGGCAGCTAGGACAAGTGGTAAATGTGGATGAGTTCAATAGAACAACGGATTTTAAGGAACTAGAAAAAAAGCTGCTCGATATTTTTGAAGATATAACAATTAAATATCCGATATTAGAAGTTCCATTAGAAGAGCTGACAAGGGATAGATTATTGGAAAAATTAAATAAGGAAGTCCTCGAAAATCTTGTAAAAACAATTATAGATGTACCATTTAGCAAATACGATTGGAAAGATGCAGTAGAAGATTTGATACACAAGGTCTCAGAGACTTCAAGATATATTGACATAGCTCAAACACCAGAATCTCTAAATAAATTAGGAATTGAAATTTTAGATCCTGTAGGTGGGAGCTTTTATGACGGAGTAGCAGGAACTAATGGAACCGCTATTTATGCGAGTAAGTACTCAAGACTAAAAGGAGAAGAATTAGATATATATGTACAAGAATTAAGTCCTAAACTAATTAATATAGGCATCATAAGGGCTTTTATTAGTGGAATTGATAACATAAACGTATATATCGGTGATACTCTGTTGAAGCCAGGCTTCAAGGATGGAAATAGTCTTAAAGCATTTGATGCAATTATGATGGATTTCCCATTTGCTCAATCTTGGAAATATGATGATAATGATTTGATTTATGATAAATATTCTAGGTATGTATATGGAAAGCCAACAAAATCAAGTACAGAGTGGTTATACATATCCCATATAATAAAATCTTTATCTGAACAAGGTAAAGGGTTAGCTATGGTTACATCAAGTTCTCTTTTTAATACAGCAACACAAAACATTAGAGAGAACATTATTAAGGAAGATGTTATAGAAGCAATTATTGAACTACCAAGTGGATTGTTTAGTTATACTAATATTGCTGTCAATATTATGGTTATTAACAAGAATAAGAAGATTAAAAACAAAATTTTGTTTATAAATGCAAAAGAGATGGCAACATCAGTTTCAAGAACAAAAAAGGATTTAAGTGATGAATCTATAACAACACTAGTTGAGATATATAGAGAAATGAAAGAAATAGATGAGATAAGCAAGTTAATTGACGTAAAAGAGCTAGAAAGCAGTTTATTAATTCCAAGCAAATATGTATCAAAGTCAGAAGTGCTTACAGAAGATTTTGGTTTAGTAAAAATCAAACAAAGGGAAATGAAACAATTAAAAAACATAAAAAAGTTTAGCGAAATAGCCTCGTTTTACAGAGGAATTAACACTTCAACCTGTACATTAAATGAAGAAAATGGAGAGTGCCGAATTATTAATCTATCAGATGTACAAGAGGGAGAATTAATAATAGACTCTATAGCCAGATATGATCTAAAAAATAATTCAAAGATAAATGCCTATGAAGTGCAAGAGGGAGATCTTATCATTTCAGCCAAAGGTGCTGCAATAAAGATCTGTATAATTCCAAAATTAGAAGTGCCGCTATTAATATCACAAAACTTTATTGGGATTAGGCCCAATAAGGGATATTCACCAAGCTATTTAAAGGAATATCTAGAAAGTCCGTTAGGAATATATTTAATTGAAAGCAAACAATTAGGTAGTACAATTACTATGCTCAATATCAAAGATTTAAAGGATATAGAAATAGTTACTTTACCTGTAGAAATACAAGATGAAATTATGATGAATTATATAAGGGAAGCAACAGAAATTAAAGAAAAAATGGAAACACTAGAAAATCAAGCTAGAGAATTAAAAATAGAACTTTACAAACAAATGAAAATAGAAAAAACACTAGAGATGATGGAGGAATAGTAGTCATGAATAATGGAACATATAACCAAATAGTAAGCTTAATATGGGGTATTGCAGATGATTGTTTAAGGGATGTATATGTTAGAGGGAAATATAGAGATGTTATTTTACCAATGACGGTTATTAGAAGACTTGATGCAGTATTAGAAGAAACTAAGGATGAAGTCCTTCAAATGAAAAAATCATTAGATGAAGCAGGAATATTGAATCAAAGTGATGCACTATGTAATGCATCAGGACAATCCTTCTATAATAATTCTCCTTTCGTACTAAAGGATTTAAAATCAAGAGCCAAGAATCAACAGCTTAAAGTTGATTTCATAGTTTATTTAGATGGATTTTCACCTAATGTACAAGAAATCCTTGAAAAGTTTAAATTTAGAAATCAAATAGATACTATGATAGAAGCAGATATACTTGGAGCAGTAATTGAAAAATTTGTAGACCCTACTATTAATTTAAGTCCAAATCCTGTACTAGATGATCAAGGACAAGTAAGACTACCAGGCCTTGACAATCATACTATGGGTGTAATCTTTGAAGAACTAATACGTAAGTTTAATGAAGAAAATAATGAGGAAGCAGGAGAACATTTCACACCGAGAGATGTTGTGGAACTTATGGCAGATGTAATCTTTATGCCTGTAAAAGACAAAATTAAAGATGGGACATATCTTTGTTATGATGGTGCTTGTGGAACAGGAGGAATGCTTACAATTGCAGATGAAAGACTATCAGAATTAGCTAATAGAAGTAACAAGCAAGTATCCATACATCTCTATGGACAAGAAATCAACCCTGAAACCTATGCAATATCCAAAGCAGACATGTTATTAAAAGGTGATGGAAAAGAAGCAGATAATATTTACTATGGCTCGACATTATCTAATGATGGCAATGCTACTGTAGAATTTGACTTTATGTTATCAAATCCACCATATGGAAAATCATGGAAGACAGATGCTGACAGATTAGGTGGTAAAGATGATATAACAGACCCTAGATTTGTAGTTAATTTTAAAGATGACCCAGAGTTTAAGATGATACCGAGGGTTAGCGACGGACAAATGCTATTCTTAGCTAATAATATAGCAAAGATGAAACATAGCACAGAACTAGGTAGCAGAATAGCAGAAGTTCATAATGGCTCCTCATTATTTACAGGAGATGCAGGGCAAGGGGAGAGTAATTTAAGAAGGTATATGATAGAATCAGATTATCTAGAGGCTATCATAGCCTTACCGGAGAATATGTTTTACAATACAGGTATAGCAACCTATATATGGGTTCTGACAAATAGAAAGGCAGACAATAGAAAAGGCAAAGTTCAACTTATAGATGCGACAAAGTTAAAATCACAACTTAGAAAAAACTTAGGAAATAAAAACTGTGAATTAACCAAAGAAATTAGAAAACAGATAATGGAGATTTATCTTAAATTTGAAGAAAATGAACATTGCAAGATTTTTGGTAATAATGAATTTGGGTATTGGAAGATAACGGTAGAAAGACCATTAAGATTATCAGTAGAACTGAACAATGAAAGAATAGAAAGCTTTAGAGCAATTGCAAATGAAGCAAAGGATACAGTAGTTCATAACTTGATGGTGGATTTATATAGAAAGAAGAACAAAGATATCTACAATAATTATAATGAGTTTGAAGAAGATTTAAAGGAAATTGCAAAGAAAGAAAATGAAAAGCTACCAGCTAAGAGAATAAAGCTTATAAGAGAGTTTTTTACAACTAAAGATGAAGAAGCAGATAGGGTAATTAAAAAGGTGTTAAAAAAAGAAAAAGAAGATGCTTTAAATGGTAAATTTAAAGAAGGAAATGAAATAGTAGAATATGAGATAGATACAGAACTAAGAGATACAGAACAAATACCACTAAACTATAATGGCGGGATTGAACAGTTTTTCAAAGAAGAAGTACTACCTTATGCTACTGATGCATGGATAGATGAAAGCAAAACACAAATAGGCTATGAAATCAGCTTTACTAAATACTTTTATAAACCAGTTCAGCTACGTAGTATAGAGGAAATTGTAGCAGATATTAAAGCACTAGAAACAGAAACTGATGGACTATTAAATGAAATAGGTAGTTGCAAAATGTAATTTTAGATGAAAAAGTTATAAAAGAAAGAGAAAAGAGATATTAATTCACAATACTCTTTAAAACACTTAAATTAGAGCATAGTAAATAAAGGCGGCAGCCATATTGCAAGAATATATTAAGCAGCTAGCGCTTTAATCGCTAAAGGATTTTTAAAATCATCTTTTACATGATAAAGCAAAATAAATGCAATTAGTTGAGATATACAAGCTAAAATAATTTCTGACTTAAGTGATTTAGTATTTTGAATTTTTAAAGATCTAATTTGAACAAAATTTTTGATTTGCGAAATAGTTCTTTCGATTCGAGTTCTAAGCTTAAATAGTTTAATCCACTTTAGACTATCTCTTGGAAAACTAGAGTTGTATCTGTAGTTATGATGTATTGTTAGTTGTTTTATTTTTCCACACTTAGATTTTGTACAAGGACTTTCGCAGTTTAAAAGGTAAGTTGTTTTTCCATTTAATCTAGTTTTTTTAGCTTTAGGACATATATATTTAATCCTATCGGCTCTGTTTTTTTGCCTAGTTATTCCATCGTAAACCATAGCCAGACTATCGTCTTTTGGGCAAAGAGGTACACCGACTTCATTGAGTTTACTAGGCAATTTATTAGCTGAGTTTCTTGGATTAATAGCAATAATAGGCATAATATTTTTTTCATGAAGATATGCATAATTATCATCAGCATCAAAACCAGAATCACCGATAAAATATTTATATTCAAGATTTGGATGGTAAGAAAAAAAGGTTTCTAAAGTAGGTATAAGAGACTTTGCATCATATATATCTTTAATTTCATTTGGAGTTAAATCAATTGAGAGACTATTATCAGCCTCATAAAAATTGATATCTCTAATTAAACCAAAACCATTTGTTGAAATAATAGTTTTTTGAAAATAGCCAAAGTGACCATTTAAAAAACAAAGTTTAGAGTCTTTATTAGATGATGCCGATTTAGGCATATGACTTTGAGCGTGTTTATCAATATTAAAGTTAATTGCATCATTTGTCTTACTTAAAACTTTTTTATAAGCTTTCGCTTTAGATAAAAAACCTTGGTAAAACTTAGGATTATTTTCTTTAACATAATGTTCAAAACCAGTAGTATCAGTAATTAAAATAGAAGATAAAAAAGGATTAACTACTTTAGAAATATCTTCAGTATAATCGACTAGATTATGAAACAAATTATTAATATCATCTAAAAATTCACTTTTAAATCTAGAAAATTGAGATTTGTGAGGGATTTTAAAAAAACCGCAGTATGAGCGAAGCTCAGAAGACAGACTTAAAATATTAATCATGGTATCAATACTAGATATACACAAAATATTTTTAAGAATAAAAAAAGAAATCATTGATTCTAAAGAATACTTTCTATCTCTACCAAACTGTCTGTAATATGATTTGTAAAAAGAATGGGGTATGTAACTACTAATATCGATGAATTTATCAAGTAGAGTCAATAGATTTGTTTGATTTTGATTAAAGAATTTTTCAAAATCAGAAGAAAAATCACAAATTGTTAATTGTTTTGTTGAAACCGGCATAAGTTTCTCCTTTCTTTCTTAATTTAATTAAGAATTTTGAGGTAGTTTTCTGTCAAAAAACTTATACCCAAAAATGGGGGAAACTTATCCGTTTCTATATATTGAAATCAAGCAACAAAGCTCATTACAGAATTCTGCAATGAGCTAACTATTAAATGAAATCATAGGGGGTTAGAGATATGGAGAAGAAGATAAAACCTTATGAGGAATATAAAGAGACAGGATTACCTTGGTTAGATAAGGTGCCTAAACAATGGGAAATAAAGAGGGCAAAAGCAGTATATAAAAAGGAAAGTAGGGCAGTTAGTGATACGGACGGTGTAATAACATGTTTTAGAGATGGTGTAGTGACTCTTAGGAAAAATAGAAGGATATCAGGCTTTACAGAGTCAATTAAAGAAATTGGGTATCAAGGAGTTAGGAAAGGTGACTTAGTAATTCATGTTATGGATGCTTTTGCTGGAGCAATTGGGGTTTCAGATTCTGATGGTAAATCCACACCAGTTTATAGTGTGTGTAATCCTAAAGTAGATCTTAATAATTATTATTATGCCCATATCGTAAGAGAAATGGCAAAGACAGGATTCATACAATCTTTATATAGAGGAATTAGGGAACGTTCTTCTGACTTTAGATTTGAAACCTTTGCAAATCAGTATTTGCCAATTCCTCCAAAAAAAGAACAAGACCAAATTGTTAGATATTTAGACACTGAACTTTCAAAAATAAATAAATTTATCAAATCCAAGAAAAAGCAAATTCAACTTTTAAAAGAACAAAAACAAGCAATTATTAATCAAGCTGTTACAAAAGGCATAGATCTAGATGCTAAAATGAAACCATCTGGGATAGATTGGCTTGGAGATATTCCAGAAGGATGGGAAGTTAGACCTTTAAAACATTTTGTGAAAAGTAATATTGAGACTCTAACAGAGAGCTTTGATAAAAATGCAACTATAAACTACATTGATATAAGTACTGTCGGGTTTGGGGAATTAAAACTGGAACCTGTACAGTATGTATTTAAAGAAGCTCCATCAAGGGCAAGACGTGTTATTCATGTTGGAGATACAATTATATCAACTGTAAGAACCTATTTAAAATCGATGTGTTATATTGACGAAGAATTAGAGGGGTATATTGCATCAACAGGATTTGCTGTGTTAACCCCATCTAAAGAAGTATTTTCTAAGTTTTTGAATTATATTTTATCTGCTGATTACTTTGTAAATATGGTTAGTCAAAACTCTATTGGAGTATCTTATCCAGCGATTACAGAAAGCAAATTAGTTACATTAAAAATTGCAATTTCACCAGATATCGAAGAACAAAAAGAAATACTACAATATATAAAACCAAAAACTATTGTAATAGATAAAGCTATTGTAGCAATAAAAAAAGAGATAGACCTTATCACAGAATATCGTACAACTCTTATATCCAATGTTGTTACAGGCAAAGTTGATGTACGTCATATAGAAGTTGAGGATATTATAGATAGCATTGAAGAAGATTTTGAGGATTTAGATGAAGGAGAACTAATTGAAGAATTAGAAATGGAGGAGGAATAGAAAAATGGGGTTAATAGAGACTTATAGAAATAATATTGCAAGAAAAAAACAAGAAATGGCGAATCTTTCTTCTGATAGGGCAAGAGAAACTAAGAAGATACCAGATTTAAAAAAGAAAATTATTTCTGCAAATGAAGCTATTAGTAGAACCAAATCTCAATCTACTGTAAAATCTAAGTTAGGGGAGATCCAGCGAGCTGAAAAAGCATTAGCGGATATAGATAAAAAGGTAGCGTCTATTGATACGAAAATAGCCAGTAAGGATAAAGAAATTTCTAATGAGGAAAAGAAACTTAGAACTGAAGTGGATAGAGCGGAAAAGAAGAAGATAGATGAAGAAAAGAATAGATTAAAAGAATCTGAAAAGCAGATGAAGCGAATTAATGACACGATAAATAACCATAGCAGAGTACAATCAGAAATGCAGAGGACTTTAATAGACTTACAAAGTATACCAGAAAAAATAACAGTACTATTTATGGCATCTAATCCAACAGGGTCTATGCCTTTAAGATTAGATGAAGAAGCTCGCTCCATACAAGAGATGATTAGAAAATCTGAACACAGGGATAGCGTTAAGTTTGAAACAAGATGGGCCACAAGACCAATGGATGTTTTACAGGCGATTAATGAATTAAATCCAGATGTAATTCATTTTAGTGGACATGGTTCAGATACAGATGAACTTGTTTTACAAGATGCAGAAGGAAGTCCAAAATTTGTAAGTAAAGAAGCGATAGTTCAGACTATGATGACTTCTTCAGATAAGATAAGGTTAGTATTCTTTAATACCTGTTTTTCCTATGGGCAAGCTGAGGCAGTTGTTGAACATGTTGAGGCTGCAATAGGAATGAACACTTCAATAGGAGATGATGCAGCTAGGATATTTGCAGCACAATTTTATTCGGCAATTGGTTTTGGATATTCATTAGAAAAAGCATTTGAGCAAGCAAAGTCAGCTTTAATGTTAGAGGGAATAGCGGAAGAAAAAACTCCAGAACTTTGTGTTAAAGAAGGTTTATCAGCTCGTGATATAATTATTGTAAGACCATAGAAAGGTGGTGGGGGCATGCCAACTAATACTAAGGAAATAGGTTTAGAATCTTTAATAGTAAATTATTTAACTAATAATAATGGTTATGAATTGGGGAGAAATGAAGACTACAATAAAGACTATGCTGTAGATGAAACACGCCTACTTAGATTTTTACATGATACTCAACCAGAAGAAGTAGAAAAAATAGGGATATTGAATAGTCAGCATAAAAAAGAACAGTTTTTAAATAGACTTCAAGGTGAAATAGCAAAACGTGGAGTTATAGATGTTTTGAGAAATGGCATCAATGTATATCCTGCTAACCTTATTATGTTTTATATGACACCGTCTGAGAAGAATATAGCAGCAAAGGAAATGTTTGATAAAAACATCTTTAGCGTTACAAGGCAACTAATGTACTCAAAGAATAATAACAAATTGGCACTTGATTTTGCAATATTTATCAATGGTTTACCAGTCATTACTTGTGAACTTAAAAACAGATTGACAAAACAAAATGTTGAAGATGCAGTACAGCAGTATAAATTAGATAGAGACCCAAGGGAACTTCTATTTCAATTTAAACGTTGCATGGTTCACTTTGCTGTAGATGATAATGAAGTTAAGTTTTGCACAAGATTAGAAGGAAAAAAATCATGGTTCCTACCTTTTAACAAAGGGTACAATGATGGAGCAGGTAATCCGCCTAATGAAAAGGGAATTAAAACAGATTATCTATGGAAAGAAATATTTACTAAAGAAGAACTAGCAAATATCATTGAAAACTATGCACAAGTAGTTAGCGAAGAAGATGAAAAAACAAAGAAAAAGAAATACAAACAGATATTTCCTAGATATCATCAGCTGTCAGTAGTTAAAAAAATATTAGCTGATGTAAAGGAAAAAGGAGTAGGACAAAAGTATTTAATTCAACATAGTGCTGGAAGTGGAAAATCTAACTCAATTGCATGGACTGCTCATCAACTAGTAGGGATTGAGAAGGATGGTAAAAACATATTTGATTCCATAATTGTTGTTACAGATAGAATAAACTTAGACAAACAAATAAAAAACACAATCAGGCAATTTATGCAAGTGGGCAATACAGTTGGTCATGCAGAAAGTTCTGGAGATTTGAAAAAGCTTATTACCCAAGGGAAAAAGATTATTATAACAACTGTACATAAGTTTCCATATATATTGGATGAGATGGGTACAGATCATAAGGGAAGTAAGTTTGCTATAATCATAGATGAAGCCCATTCTAGTCAAAGTGGTAGTATGTCAGCTAAGATGAATATGGCTTTATCAGGAGAATATACAAATGATGAAGAAGAAACAACAACAGAGGATAAGATAATTAAAATAATGGAAGGTAGGAAAATGCTTACCAATGCATCTTACTTTGCATTTACAGCAACTCCTAAAAATAAAACCCTTGAGATGTTTGGTATACCAGTACCAAGTGGTAATGAAGTACAGCATAAACCTTTTCATACATATACAATGAAGCAGGCGATAGAGGAAGGATTTATCTTAGATATATTAAAATATTATACACCAATTAAAAGCTATTATAAGATTGCCAAGATAGTAGAAGATGATCCTCTGTTTGATAAGAAAAAAGCACAGAAGAAGCTTAGGACTTATGTAGAGTCAAATTCTTATGCTATAGAACAGAAGGCTGACATTATGGTAACGCATTTTCATGAACAGGTTATAACCAAAGGAAAAATAGGCGGTCAGGCTCGTGCTATGGTGGTGACTAGCAGTATTGAAAGAGCCATAGAATATTATTATGCCATAAATAAATGCCTTAAAAACAGGAAAAGTCAGTATAAAGCAATAGTTGCATTTTCAGGGGACAAAGAATATAAAGGAAAAATATTAAATGAAGCGGTTATCAATGGTTTTCCAAGTAATAAAATAGAAGCTGAATTTAAGAAAGACCCATATAGATTTTTAGTAGTGGCAAATAAATTTCAGACAGGTTATGATGAGCCCTTATTACACACCATGTACGTTGATAAAGTATTGACAGATATCAAAGCAGTACAAACATTATCAAGGCTTAATAGAGCTCACCCAGGAAAAGTAGATACATTTATACTTGATTTTGCAAATGATACAGATACTATAAAAGAAGCTTTTGAGACCTATTATAGAACAACAATACTTTCTGAAGAAACAGACCCTAATAAATTATATGATTTAGTATCAGAGATGGAGCAGCATCAAGTATATACAGATTATCATGTAGATACAATAGTGGAACTTTATCTTGCTGATGCTGAACGAGATAGACTAGATCCAATATTAGATGCATGTGCAAATATTTATGAGAATTTAGAAGAGGATGAACAAATAAGCTTTAAAGGTAGTGCTAAAGCTTTTGTTAGAACCTATGGATTTTTAGGAGCAATTTTGCCCTATAGCAATTCAGAGTGGGAAAAACTTTCGTTATTTTTAAATCTATTGATACCCAAATTACCTTCGCCAAAAGAAGAAGACTTATCAAAAGGAGTTTTAGAAGCAATAGACTTAGATAGTTATAGAGCGGAAGTTAAACAAACAATGTCTATACTACTTGAATCACCAGGTGAATATTCTGTTGGACCAGTACCAACAAGTAGTGGAAGAGGTATGAGTGAACCGGAAATGGATTTACTTAGCAGTATTCTAGAATCGTTCCATGATATGTGGGGTAATATTAATTGGAATGATGAAGACCAAGTGAAAAGGCATATTGCAGGTATTCCCGCCGCGGTTTCTAAGGATAAAGCTTATCAAAATGCTATGAAGAATAATGATAAACAAAATGCAAGGATAGAAAGTGAAAGAGCATTGAAGAAAGCTGTAATGAATATGATGAAAGATAATATGGAGCTATTTAAACAGTTTAATGACAATCCATCTTTTAATAAATGGTTATCAGATATGGTATTTAACTTGACATACAATACTGAAGGAGAAGTATTTACAGGTGATATAAAGATATAATGTAATTTGAAGTCACATAAATGAAGAAATTTCTATTATAGAGTAAAATAAACTATTAATAGAAATGTTTGATCAAAAAATCACGGATAAAGTTTCAGAAATATGTGATGAATAGCACATAATCTAAAGTTGATTTCAGGTCTTAAAGTGGGGGTATAAATTTGGCACTTCAACGAGAAAAAGTAATAAAATTGCAAAGCTTTGACTGTTTCCAAATATATTCTATAGATGATTCATATTCATTTTTTCATGTTGATATTGAAGATGATACTGTTTTTTATGAGAAATTATTTGAGTATTTCTTTTCTGAAGATAAACTTATTGAGTATTGTGAACATACATCCAGTATCAAATTTACACCATCAGCAAAACATTATGCAATTTTGTATAGACACCTAAAAACGTACATTGATGATTTTAATTTGATTAAAGATATATCTGAGCTGGATGAACTTTTAATTAGTATTTTAGAAGAGGAATTTACATTAGAAGAAAAAGAGGGTAAGAAATTAGTACGTTTAGATAAGATGGGTAAAATAGGTGAGTATCTATTTTGTTGTTTACTATCCAATTTCTTTAGTTTTGATTGCATTATCCCTAAAGTGCATCTTCAGACAGATTATAATATGAGTGTCTATGGAATTGATGCTTTGTATTATTCGGAAGTAAATAACTTGCTATTATTTGGAGAATCTAAAGTGAGTATTAAGCTTGATAATGGTGTAAATCTTATTAAAAAATCTTTGGCTGAATATGAAAAGCAAATATCAGATGAATATGAAATAGTATTATGCAACAGGCTTTATAAGGATAAACTATACAAATTTAATACAGTGTTTGGTGACATTGCGGAGGTTAGTATTGGTATAGAGCAATTTATTAATAAAGCAAATATAAAGCATATTGGTGTACCGATATTTATTGCTCATGGCACAGAAGTACAAGCAATAGATATACTTAATAAATTAGGAAAGCAAAAGAGACCCCAATTTTTTGGATTAGAGACGAAATATTATGTTATTTCATTACCAATAGTAAATAAAAGTAAACTAATTGCTGTATTCACAAAAAAGATCAAAGAAAAGGAGGATTATTATATAAATGAAGTCGACAAATAACCCTCAATTTCTAAGGGATAAGTATATAAGAGAAATAGACAATGCGAGTAATAAAACAGAGAAAGCAAAGGAATTAGCAGAAGACTTATTCAATTTAGATTTGACGGTTTATTCCAACAACTATTCTTTTAAATCTATTATTTATAATGCTTTTGCTATCTCAGAGATTGATAGTAATATAGCTATGCACCCTGAACAGCTGCAAATAGTATCTATGATTAAAGAAAATGCTGCTAGTATAATTAGTGCTCCAACAAGTTTTGGTAAGACTTTTTGTATCTTCGAATATATCGTAAAATATAAACCCTCAAATGTTGTATTGATAGTTCCTACATTGGCCTTAGTAGATGAATATTTTAAAAAAATCATCAAAAAATACAAGGATAAGTTTTCAGAATATAAAATACATACTAGTTTAAGTGAGGATAAAATTTATGATTTTAACATGAATAATATTTTTATCTTAACACATGATAGGGTTGTTCAGGAAATTTCATATCACATTATAGAAGAAATAGATTTCCTGGTTATCGACGAAGTTTACAAGCTTGAGACAGACAAAAGTGATGATCGGGTATTAGTATTAAATATGGCTTATTATTACCTTTCAAAAAAAGCTAAAAAATATGTACTTTTAGCTCCGTTCATAAAGAGTATTGAAAATATTGAGAAATTAGATAAAGAACCAATTTTCTACAACTCAAATTACTCACCAGTTGTAAATGACGTTAATACGTATCCAATAATAGATGAAAGTGATAGATTTACTGAATGTAAAAGGATTTTAAATAAATTGGATTCCAATGAAAAAACACTTATATTCTTTCCTACAGTAACAAATTTGTATAAATATATAACAGCGGAAATTGTTTCAGAACCAAAACTTGAAAATCTGGATAAAGAAGTTTTTTATTTTATAGAATGGGCTAAAGAAGAAATTCATGAAGAGTGGTGTTTGATTACAGCCTTAGAAAGAGGTTATTTAATACATAATGGTCAGATACCGATTGGGACGAGACTATTTCAATTGGATTATTATGAACAGAGCGAGATGTATAATAAAATGCTTTGTACATCAACTTTGTTAGAAGGAGTAAATACAACTGCGAAAAATATAATAATTACAAAGCCATCAAGAATGTCTAATAAAGCGGGGGATTCCTTTTCTGCATTTGACTTTTTTAATCTTGTAGGAAGAACAGGGAGGTTAAATCAGCATTTTATTGGTGATGCTCATTATATAAAATCTCCTAACGACCCAGAATTTATAAAAACAGATGCAATAAGGAGTATTAAGTTTGAAATTGTTGATGAAAGTAAAGATATAGATATACAAAAAGGTGAAATAGATAAGCATAAGGATGTTAAAGATTTTTTAGATATGCTCAAAATTGACAAACATGAGTATCTAGAGAATATAGGTTCGAAATTAAGATTCGATACAGTGATTATTTTATATGAAGACTATAAAAGAAATAAAGAGCAATTGATAAATATTTTAAAGACATTTATAGAGGATGAAAGAACTGGAAGATTACATTTGGTACAATCTCTATATAAAATATGTGAGAATAATAATAAAAATTTAGAAGCGAATTTAATAAATAATTTACTTAATAAAAATAGACCACGAATCAAGAAAATAGTAGATGATACAAGGAAGTATTATAAAAATGTTGATATAAATTATCTGATTGCTATTACAATCAGATTAAAAATGAGCTATATTGAAAATACCTTTTATAGTAAAGTATCAATAATTAAATTTTTTATGGAAAAGGAGAATGTAAAAAACGAAATAGTAGATGTCCTTGATAATAAGGTATTAAGCCCAATTGAATTTCTATATTTCTCTAATGTTAAGCACAAAAAAATGCTCTTGGATTTGGGAATCTATGAAAGAGATGTTGAGAAAATCATAAGGATAATAGGCGATGATTTTGATGATGCATTTGAACTCAAACAAAGATTATCTGATAATATATCAAAATTAAAAGATATTAGCTATGTTTCAAAGTATATAATTCATGATTTGTTTTAGTGATTGCAATAAATAGTACCTAATAAAGTTTTGGTAACATTAAAAATTAATTAGGGAAATTAAACATATTAAAACAGAAATCTGTACTATTTCAGAATCATCTAGTAATAATTTTAGATAGATAAAGGTTGAATATTAATATTACAATTAAAGAATTGAGGTGATTTCTATAGATATAAATCAAAAAGGTGAAATCCTTATCTACCAAACTGAAAAAGGTGAAACTAAAATAGATCTTTATATGGAAGATGGCACTATATGGCTTACCCAAAAACATATAGCTCAACTTTATGGAAAAGGTGTTAATACTATTAATGAACATATAAAAAATATAGTTTCAGACGGCGAATTGAAAGAAAGTTCAACTATTCGGGAATTCCGAATAGTTCAAAATGAAGGTGGACGTGAGGTTACAAGGGATACAAAATTCTACAACCTTGATATGATCTTAGCCATAGGATATCGTGTTCGCTCTAATGTTGGCGTACAATTTCGTAATTGGACAAGCAAAATCCTTAAAGAGTATATGCAAAAAGGTTTTGTAATGAATGATGAGAGATTAAAGAATCCTAAAAAGTTTGGAGAAGATTATTTTGATGAACTATTAGAGCGTATTCGTGATATAAGGGCATCTGAAAAAAGGTTCTATCAAAAGATTAAGGATATCTACAGTCTTTCTGTTGATTATAATCCTGCTCTTGAGAGTACAAAAGATTTTTTTGCAACTGTTCAGAATAAATTGCTTTATGCTGTTACAGGGCAAACAGCAGCTGAACTAATTACAGAGAGGGTAGATAGTTCTAAGGACAATATGGGTCTTACAGCTTTTAAAGGAGCTGTTGTTCGTAAGGGTGATATTAATATTTCAAAAAATTACTTACAAGAAGATGAGATAACTGATCTTAATCGTATTGTAACTATGTTTCTAGATCATGCAGAAGATATGGCAAGAGGGAAAACGCCTATGACAATGAAAGACTGGGATAACTCACTTAATGAATTTTTACAGTTTAGACGTAGAGAAATCTTAGAGGGTAAAGGGAAAGTTTCTCGTGAAGATATGGAGCGTAAGGTATTGCAAGAGTATGCAACCTACAATACTAGAAGATTAAATACTCCACCAGAAGATGAAATAATAGATGGTCTACCAGAAATTGAAAATTAATTTTAAAGATAATCTTGATAGAAATAGAATATCAAGGTTATTTTTTTGTTCTTTTTTAGTTGAAACATATTCTCAAAATAAAATGTTTAATTATTTTTCAAAAATGGTTGTAAAAAATGCGTTCTCGTTGCCTACACATTGAGGGGTATTTTTATTTTACAAAAATATTTATTATCAAGACTTCGTAAAATACTCTCTAAATGTGGAAGCATGTAAGGAGGTGAAATTTGAAATGACAAAAAGATTTAATACCATTGATGGTGAAACATTAATGACCATGCCACTAAAACCTATTAACTTTATTATTGAAAACCTATTATCAGCAGGGCTTCATATTCTTGCAGGCTCACCAAAGGTAGGAAAATCATGGCTTGCACTATGGTTGTCTGTTTCCGTAGCCAAAGGAGAAGATATCTGGGGCAATAAAGTAAAGAAGGGAGATACCTTATACCTATGTTTTGAAGATAGTCAAATAAGAATCCAAAATAGACTCTTTGATATTACAGATGAAGCAACGGACACAGTAAACTTCTGCACTGAGAACGCTATGCTTGGTGGAGAACTAGAAGAAAGAATTGCAACTTTTATATCAGAGCATCCAGATACTGTTCTAATTATTATTGATACCCTTCAGATGATACGAAATACAAGTAAGGATAATAATTATGCCAATGATTATAGTGACTTAACTATCCTAAAAAAGTTGGCTGATAAATATGGGATAGCTATTCTACTTATTCATCACTTGAGAAAAGAATATGACAAAGATCCATTCAACCGTATCTCAGGTACAACCGGAATCCAAGGAGCAGTAGATACTAGTTTTATCTTAGTAGAAGAAACTAGAGGAAGTGGACTTGCAACATTATCTTGTGTGGGTAGAGATATTGATTATCGTGAGATTAAGTTAAAACGTGGTGAAGAAAATATCTGGCAAGTAGTATCTGATAGTTTTGAAGATCATGATTTGATAGCAGATGATATAGTTTTTCTTCTTTCTGATTTTATGAAAGATAAAGAATATCATAAATCTACTCCAACAGAACTTGTAGAGGAATTATCTAAAAACAGGGACGATAAAATTTCTTCAAAGACCCTTACAAAAAGAATTTTACAAAATACTTTAGAGCTTGAAGAACGCTGTATTACTGTTGTTATCCGTAAGAGTAATGGTAAAAGACTAATTGAGATTTTTAGAAATAGGGACGATAGGGTCGATAAAATGACTACCCTCTAAGTCCTCAAGATGATGACCCTCATGACCCTTTAGACCCTAAAAAGCTAATCACAACTGAATAAGCATAATTTCTAGCAGACCTTAGCCCTTGTTTTCTCTTGTGTGGCATTGTAAAGGCTAGAGTGGCACAGTAACACCTAATTAACAAGAAATTGATTTATGGGGCAAATGTGGCGATAGTTAAAATAACATGAAATGAACCCCCCAAATCGATTTTGGTGCAGGATAAAGGAAGGTGGTCAAAAGATTCCACCTTCCAGCCACATCCCCCGGCAGTGCCGTGGGTTAAAAGAAAAAGATAGGTGGTCGGATTTAAGCATTTGTGTCGGTCAAGGTGGTTGTAACTCTTAAAAAGGCGATAAGATAGGCGTTTGCACCTGTCACATGAAGGTGGTCAAGGGTATCTTAATAAAAATAACATATAGAAATAACCAATAGAATTGGAGGAATTTAATGAAAGAAAATTTAAGACAATTCTGGAACATATTTAAAAGAATGATAAAAGACAAATCAGGAGAAGGAGATATCGAAACAGTCGCTAAGATTTTATTTACTCCCTGTGGATATAAGTTTCTAAAAAATAATATAGAAAAATATGCAGCACAATTAGGAATGTTAAATTACCTGCATAAAGAGGATTTAATCACAGATAAGGAGCATTCCACTATAAAGCAAAATTTGAAAAGAAAATATGAGATAAAGTTATGAGATAAAAAAGACTAATAAAATCCGTGCTACCCTATGATTTTATAGGGTAAGCATAGGTTTTAATCTTTATGAGAAGTAATCTGGTAATTAGCTTGACTATGAAAAATCTTCTATCTATAATCCTTGTAATGCTTGATAGGAGTACAAAGGAAGGTTGGCGAGAGAATGAGTAAAGTACAAATTATTGAAGCACAGAAAGAAAAAATTGATAGATCAACAGGCAAAGTTATTAACAAAATGCGTGTAGCAGCTTACTGTAGAGTAAGTACCGATTCGGATGAGCAGATTAACAGCTATAATGCACAAGTGATACATTACAAAGACCTTATCAAGCAGAATAAAGAATGGGATTTTGTAGATATTTATGCTGATTCAGGAATTTCAGGAACTCAATCCGATAATCGTGATGAGTTTCAAAGGATGATTTCAGATGCTACCAAAGGATTAATTGACGTCATTATTACAAAGAGTATCTCAAGGTTCGCACGCAACACCATGGATACTTTAAAATATGTAAGGCAGTTAAAGGATGAGAATGTAGCAATTATATTTGAGAAAGAGAATATCAACACCTTAACTATGAACGGTGAAATGCTACTTACAATTCTAAGTTCCCTAGCACAACAGGAAAGTGAATCTCTTTCTGCCAATACAAAGATGGGTATGAAAATGAAGATGAAACGAGGAGAGATAGTAGGAAATCAGAGGTGCTTGGGTTATGATTATGACAAAGAAACTAAAATGATTTATATTAATGAAGAAGAAGCCAAAACTGTTCTTTATATATTTAATCGCTATACCAGTGGTGCAGGATGTTTTGTAATCGCTCAAGAACTTACTGAAATGGGTGCAATAACAAAGAAGGGCAATACTCAGTGGGTAGATACTTCCGTTAGGGGAATTATTACGAATGAAAAATATAAAGGTGACCTTCTTATGGGAAAAACATTTACAGTAGATCCAATTAGTAAGCGAAGACTAGATAACTTCGGAGAAGAAGAGAAATATTATATAGAAAACCACCATGAACCCATTATCTCAAGGGAACAATTTGATAAGGCACAAGAAATATTAAGTAAAAGAAGTAAAAACTTTAATCAAGGTAGGCAGAGTAAATATAGTCTAAAATATACTTTTAGTAGTATGATGAAATGTGGCTACTGTGGGGGAAATATCACAAGGAGAAGATGGCACAGTGGGACAGATAAACAAAAAGATGTCTGGTTTTGTGTAACTGCAATTCGTAAGAGCAAGGAAAGTTGCCCTGAATGTAAGGCAGTAGAGGAAACTATTATAGAAAATGCATTTGTTAAGGCTTTTAATATTCTTTGCACAGATAATAAAACTGTAGTAGAAGAATTTCTAAAAAATGTGGAAGAAGGTCTACAGGCTAAGGATAATAAAAAGCAAATCAATAAGCTAAATACTGAGATTAACAGTACAGAAATAAAAATTAGTAAGCTAATAGATTTGCATTTAGAAGATAAGGTTGATAAAATAACCTATGAAGAAAAATACGGACAGTTACGTAAAAGCTTAAAAGAATTAAAAGCAGAACGAGTAGAGCTAGATACAGTTCAACTTGAAGAAAAGACAATCAAAGATAGGCTTATGGATTTCAAGAAAATCTTTGAAAATGCCAAGCCTCTAGAAGAATTTGATGGAGACGTATTTAAAACAGTAGTGGAAGAAGTAGTGATAGGTGGGTATAATGAAGATGGAATTCCAGACCCCTATATGCTGACCTTTATATTTAAAACAGGCTTAAATACAAAAATAGATGGGCATAAACCACCAAGTAAAATGAAGAAAAATACGAAGAATAAAAAGTGCACTTATCAAGAGGACATGGCACGTTGAGAGTATAATTCTGATGACGTATTGTGGTTCAGGGGGCGAAAAGTAGAAGTTGACCACAACATATAGTGGTTCAAGAGTGATTTTGGAGCAAAAAATGAGCGAAAAAACACCGTTTTTTGACCCCTATTTTTGGGGTGCTTTATAGATGACATAGGGTAAAAAGAGTGATGACATTATAAAGGTGGAAAAATTGATGGCTCAGAAAGAGGGAGAAATAATCCTCTGGGATGATAAGAATTTTATATAATCTAATGTAGTG
>CAZFTH010000010.1:0-20643 GCA_964521745.1 uncultured Peptostreptococcaceae bacterium | reverse complement strand
TCCATGAATCTTGAAACCATATAATTAAATATATGACTTGTTTGTCTACTTACGAAAAAAACGTCCAGTAATCATTAATAAAAACCTTAGTCCACGCCACCATCTGATTTGAATTTTATCCTAGCTCTACTCTTTTAAAAAGATTTGTAAAGTTTTTTGTTGGTATCCCATGATTCCTGGTGTTTATATTATACTAATTTCAGGTGAAAAAAATGACTGTCTGAAAATAGGCATCAAAATGGAGTCATCACGATATGCATTTACTTCCTAAACAATTCTTAACCAAGTCTTTTAAACTTTCCTCAAATTTATTCAGCTAATTCAAAAAAAGCAAATTCCTCTAACTCAGATTTCATTGTTTGGCTCCAAAAGACATCTAGATAATCACAATGTGAATAATGCAAATCGTTAAGCTCTTCTTTAGAATTATTCATGTCATAAACATTGCTTTTGTCAACCTGCCGCATATACAAATTCATCCACTGTTCAATGTTGGGGGTTATTTCTCTTAAATACTTAATGTCGATCCTTTGTAATCCCAACATCATTGAAGAATCTGGATTTAGTTCTTTAAATGCATTAAGCACAGATCTACAATAATAATCAGCTCTAGTTCTAAGTGGAAGGTACATACACTCTCTCAAATCTTCTAGTTTTAATATTATATTCCGATTTTTACCGATTTTAAAATACGCAAAGGAGATATAGCTTGCTATAAGTACGAGAATAAGTGCATGTTCTTTGCATTTAATCAGGTTTGGTTCAGTAGAATTGTACCTATTAATATTCTCATTAAACGTTATTTGTCCAATAAGTCTTGTCGCAGCAAAAGAATCCGCATCCATTTCAATTGCTTGACGATATAAATTTGCTATTGGGTGATTTTTTATCACATAATCAATATGACCATTGTAAATATGACCCAATTCGTGATAAATAATATATTTTACTGCAGTTTCAAATAGTAAGTCTAGGTAAAGGTTGGCTCGTTTTGATGAATAGTTTTCAATTGACTCTAAGGAAACCACAGAATAAAATTTCTTATTCTCAGGCGAAAGCAAACAATTGAGCATTTTGAAAACTTTTTCAAACACTTCTGTATTTATTGTCACCTCGTACGGATTTGCTGATGGTAAAACCGCTGCATTATATTCATTACTCTCAATAATCTTTAACTTAATGTCTAATTCTTCCCCCTTATAGCAAAGCAAATCCCTATTGCAATAAGATAGTGCAGTTTTAAAAATTTTTTTGCATGTTTGTTCATTCTCTACCGATAGCATTTTCATCCTCCTATATTTGCTTCTCTGTATACTCAATATTAAAAAAATATTCCTTTGATTTGAGTCGACTTTTCATGTTTCTTAGTAACTCTATTGTACTATTTTCAAACAGAGAGATACCCTGTTTTTAATACTTCTCCCCGTATGCTGAAACAAATCAATCTTTTATAAACATATTACTTATCCAAGATTATAGAGTATCTTACTTTAATGTCAATAAAATATAAGCAGCTTGAAAGATTTGAGATTACATTTTTTAAACTTATTTAAGAAGCTTATTTATTTCAGGCAAGCTTTCTTCTATCTTAACATCATTATCTTTACATATTTCTTCTATTTTGCCTTTACCTTTATTTAAGATTTCTTTATAAGTTTCAATCCGGTTCTTTCCTTCTCTTATCCTATAATCATTACCCCTATTATTAAAACTTAACATTAGATCTTCTAGACCATCTTCCATTTTTTTGATTAACTCTATATCCCAGTCAATATAATCGAAGCATTTAATAATATAAGTATCATTTTTTTCGCAGTTCCAAGAGTAGTAATTATAATGTGCATTACTAGTGTTTTTAAACAAATCCTCACCAGCATTCAATAAAAATAATTTAAAAACACCATACTGCTTAAGAATACTCATTTTTGTTGAAGGTAAATCAATTGATTCTATCATTTTAAAGTTATTATAATCTGATGTTAATTTATTTAGATTTATTAATTTGTGATCATGTTGTAAAATATCGCAAAGTATGTTCCAAAATGCATTATTATCAACGGAATATCCTCTCTCTAGAATCGGAGCTAATCGTTCTTGAATAAAAGTCTTGTGCTTACTTATCATCAAATAGAATAATTTATCTAAATTTGTATACCAATCTAAAAAACGTTCAGGATGCTCGTATATAAAATCAATAAATCCATCTGAGATATTTACATCATTATAGCTAAAAACAAAATTCCAAAATTCAAGATTTCTTTCGTTTATAAATAAACACGATTTTTCTTTTTCATATAACGAATCAAAACAACTTTTTACATTCTTCTTATAAACAGCAGAAATGTCTTTTAATAGTTTATTTAAGTAAGGATTTTCAAAAGAGTAGAAATAACTATATGCGCGATATAATTCATCTATTAGATATTCTTCTCCCCCTAGCACATAGTATTCTGGCAAATCATTTTTCATATAATTCCAAAACTGTTCTACAGTAGCAGATGAAATCGGTTCTTCTTTTCCATGTGCACAACTATGTCGAGTGTACTTCCATGTTTCATATCTATTTTTTATCTTTTCTCTATTAGAAAACTTAAATACTCTACCTAAACAGTTATTCTTGTTATCAGGAGCAGTAGTTACCATTTTGTTAATGCACTCTTCCCAACCATCATCATTCCTTAAGACTGATATAACTTTATCATTCCAGTCTGATTCACTTATGCTATCTGGCTTTGAATTTGATGAAAGCAATCGTTCTCTTATCGTCAACTTAAAAGCTAAATATGACATCAAATATGCAGATTTATATGCTCCTATCTTATAACACATAACTGCTTCTTTCATCATCTCTAACGCATTGTCATTTAGATTGTTTTCAGCCCATTCTTCAATTAGCAATTTCATTGCTATCTCTCCCTTTGGGTATATATATTATTAGTATTTTTGGTAATCTATCATTTCCTATTACTTGAAATATTCTCTCATTTACTCCTCAAAATTTCGAACATTTCATCCCTATGTTTTTGTGCTTTTTCTTCAGTCCATTTCCCATCATACATTCTTGTCATTTTTCCCATTATTTTTAGCTTTAAATTTTGATTAATATATCCTTTAATGAAGAGAAGATTACAAGTATTATAACTCTTTGAAATAAGGGACTCCTTCGAGAAAGGAGGAATGTACAATGAAGAACACATTAAAAGAAAAAATGCACAAAAATTTCTCTTTTCAATTTTTCTAATTTTTTTCTTCGGACTTAATAATTTCATCTAAATTTTTAATTTCATTAATTCATTTTGGTATTTCTTCAAAACAAAGATTAACCATATTTTCAAATTTTTGGTTAAATTCTTCCCCTTCTATTCTATTTACATAATCATAAACTCTTTTTGTTATTCTAATAGATTTGTTTATTTCTTTAGTTTCTTTTATAAAAAACCTCTCTTTATTAAATTGAATGTGATATGACATAAAAATATCGCTATTTTCTTGAAGTGTTCAACATATTGTAGAATACCACAGTGCAAATTAATCGTCTTTCTATTTTCTTAAATGAGCCAAATTATAGACGCCCTTCATACACATGAATTCCCTTGTAGCATTAAGAACCTCAAATGGTATAATTTTAAAGTCATTTGCTATCAACCAAATAGTTCGTGTTATACCGTTGCTAAATCCAACATAAGGTAAATCCTCAAAATAAAGGATTCCAATTCTTGCAACAGGCACAGGATTACATTTGCCATGTGAAAACCCTTCCTCAGCATAATGAAACTTATAGTCTTGTCTTAATACATCTTCACAAGCGTTAGCATAATGACTTCTTTTATCCCATTGATTTCTCGACCAAAGTCTCCTCAATATATCAACCTCAACAAAAGCTAATAAACTATCACTTACAACTCTTTGAGGAAATTGCATATAAACAATTTTGCCTTGTGCATTGACTAATTCAATAACTACATTGTTCTTTATAAATTCAAGTTTAACCATCTTCACACCACCTATTTTTCATTACACTTTTTTAAATAATGTGAATTAAACTAACCTCTCTAAAATTTTATATATTTCTCTTATTCTATCTATAAACAGTTTGAACAGCTCTCTTTGTTTTTTATTAATTACAAAGCTATTTCTTTCATAAATTCCACTTTCATTAATATTCCAAAATTGAAAGTTCAATAATTCATTTTCTTCTAATTAGCAGGACTTGCATTTCAAATAATTCAACTGGATCAAAATCTAAAGTTTTGTTTTCTTTTTCTAGCATGATATCAATAAGATATCCAAATTTTGTTAAAAAACTTAATATAGTTTACTTATCTTAAATTATATTAAGCTTTTTTAGAATTTCATGATTTATAGAATCTTCCATATCATTTTTTAACATTCTAATATTTTTATAGCTACCTTTATTTATATATTCGATGTAAAACTCAAGTATTTTGTTATTTTTAATTAATTTTGCATCATCAAGATCAATTTTTTTAATCAAACTGTCATAAATTTTAGAAGCTATTGAAATTCTATCTATATTGCTTATCTCATTAAATTGGATAACTTTAGAAAACCTTGAATATATAGGCATTCCTAAGTGTTTCTCCGCCTCTCTACAACTAGTATAATTGCTCGTACAAATAATTATACTTTTCTCCATGTTCACAGAATAATTAGAATCTACAAAAATTCCTTCATCAAACATTTGATAAAATGCATTATAGAAAGAAGGATGGACTTTATCAAATTCATCAAGCAATACAATATTTGTTTTCCTACGAATAAGCTCTCTTGCCAGACTATTTTCTCCATGTTCCGAACCAAATATGAATTTATAAGCTTCATTAGTCTGCTGCATAGAGAATTGTATCCTTACCATCTCATTTCCTAAGTATTCGCTTATAAATTTAGCCGTTTCTGTTTTTCCAACTCCTGATTCTCCTAAAAATAGTAATGAAACTGGTTTTTTCCTTGTATTATTTTTTAAAAGGTATAGAGAAGATGCTATTTGAGCCATTACATTTTTTTGTCCTATAACTCTTTGTTGATAAATTTCTACCATTTGTCTAATTATTTCAATTGAAATAGGTATATACTCTGATTTATGTTCTTCAAGTATATTTAAACATGCTTTTTTGATATCTTCATAAATTTTTATCGGTGGATTGTTGAGCCATAAATTTTTAACTATGAGTTTTTTATTCTGAAGTATATTATTATAAAAACCTAGTAAAGCCCATTCATTTATTGATCCATAATCATCAGTATTAACTACCAAATTATTAATTTCTAAAGGTGGTTGTTTTTCTTTTGTTTCTATCCCATCTATTGCAATCTCTTGTTTCCCTATATGTGCTAGTATATCCGATAATTGATGTCTTTCTTTTAATTTTTCTATTTTTTTATTAAATCTATCATCTGATCCCCAAAAAACTTTCACATTTTCCATACTATTCCTCTATCCCTGCTAAAACAACATCATATACTTTCAACTCTACAATATTATTTGTAGTATCTGATAAACGAGTATAATCAGCTCTTGAACTGATTTGAGTCCCAAATTCAAATTCAGTTTGTATTTGCAACTTTGATTTTTCACTTTTTCCTACATAGATTGCATAATAAGTTAATTCCATTTTAGGCAAATCTGACATAGTATAATTGTTTCTAAACGCTGTTATATTGAATCTAAGAATGATTTCTTCATTATGATAATTCGCAATAAACTCATAATATCCTCTACCACTATCTATAGCATCTCCAATCTGCTTAATATCCAACGTAAATTCAGTTCCGTCATCCCCTCTCAACGGAATATCTCCATTTATCATTGACATAAATGGTGCTGCCAACATCAAAAATGTAAACGAATTCGGTTCAGGCTTTACTTTCATTTCAGAAAATATTTGAATTCCTTTGCATCTTTTGTTTTCATCTTTTCTTTTTTTATCATTTTTAATTAAATCTAAAAAATCTGCCAACAATGTATTTTCTATTATATTTTTAACTACTTTGTCTTTATTGTAGGATAAACCTCCACCAGCTTTACCAGTTGCATTAACACTCGTACCGACTAAAAATTCAAACAATTTAGGAATTCCAATTTTATCATTATTAATTTTTACTTCCGTATCTCCTTTAACATCACTTTTTAGGCTAATATTTGATAGAATTTCAGTAGTTTTCTTAATATCCCCGCCTGCTATAATTTGCATAAAGTCTGCTACAAAACTTTCGTCAAAATAGATTATTTTGATAAATCCCATGTAAAATCTCCCCCTTAAAACTTTTCTGCTACTTTATAAATCTTAGAATTTAAACTATGCTCTATAAATTAATTTTTGTACTATTTGTATCAGTAACGAGGTCCTAAAAATTTATCTCCATTCATATGTATCATATGCTCTGGCATATCAGATATCCATACCTCTGTCTCCCAAGCTATTTTATCTGAGAATCTTTTG
Source organism: uncultured Peptostreptococcaceae bacterium (assembly GCA_964521745.1). Taxonomy (GTDB): domain Bacteria; phylum Bacillota; class Clostridia; order Peptostreptococcales; family Filifactoraceae; genus Acetoanaerobium. The sequence goes on along the minus strand of CAZFTH010000010.1, from coordinate 14,182 downwards.
AATGTTTTAAAATCAAGAAATGCTGTTACAAATATTTTCCCAGCATTAACATGTTTTGTCATATCATTTATTTCAATCATTCTTTTAGGACTCATCTCGCCCACTGACGTGACTGCTTCAATAAAATAAATCCAATTTTTATCTTCCCTGTATAAAACTACATCTGGCATTTTATCATGTAGTGTTATCTCAAATCCTAAAGCCTTAAGTTTATCTACTTCTTTAACTAAATCTTTCTCTATAGTATCTCCTACATATAAACAATCTGAATGAGGTGCAAATCTAGGAGCAAACTCTTCTATTATTGCTTTTTGTAATTCATTATGTTTACCTATAGAAAATGTAAACTCTTTCCCATTTATCTTTACAGGCATCTTAGTCATCGCTTTCTTTGAAGCATAAATACTTATTAGGCTTGGGTGATTTTGATTAAATTTATTCAAATTTATTTCCCATTTTTCTGTACCAATTGATCTAATCAAGTCTAAAGCTTCATCTGTTAATCTATACCTATATAAAGGGCTATTTGTTGCCCTACCATTATCCTCTATTAAAGCAGCATTTCTAAAATGATGTATTGCTTGTTTTCTAAAAGTCTCTCTACTGTTTTCTGCATATAGTACACCATAATTTTCCCGTGTGTAGGCAATTATATCATGTATTCTGTGCCATTCATTAGTAGCTTTACTCCAATTATCAGATGGCTTTATACCACTTAAAGCTAGTATCACATAACAGCATAAATTTGTTTGTTGTGCCGTAGGCATTCCTACTTCATTCAAAAATTGACGAGTTTCTGTCATTTTAATGTCCATAATATTCCTCCAATATACTATTACAATTTTCTTCGCTTAAGTTTTTACTTTCTAATAGTTTCATTCCCATTTTTTCTATTGTTTTAATAGATGGTACCGGCATATTATTTATTTCCGTAGAATTCACCTGGGTTGAACCATTTAAAATTCTATAATAAATATCATAAACCGTAGAGTTGAAAATAACATATAATCCATAAACTAATTCTTTACTCATAGGACTATCATTTTTATCAATAAAATTAACCTTATTATGTGTACTTATCATTTTGTATTCTTTATAGTCACTGGCTAAATATATTCCACACTGAAGCCTTCTTTTCTCCTCCTTAGAAGTAAACCTTTTTACAAATAGATAATTTTTATTCAATTGCAAAAGTCCTTTTTTAGACGTCAAAATATATTCTTCGTCTTTATCTATAGGAAAAATAACTTTTCCATTTTGAATATGTTGGGAATAAAATAATGGAATTGCTCCTTCTTCTGTCTCATTTCTTAGACATTCTTTATTTCTAAAATCTACGGTCAATCCCGTCTTCATTCTTAAACCTAAACTTGGTAACGTATCATTCCATTTGTTTAAAGCTTCTAATATTTCCACTTCCGCTTTTGTAGTTACTAAGTAAACATATAGTTCTTCACTATTTATCGCTAACTTATACGGAACATTTAGCTTTGTTATATCTTTAAAATCCTTACTCGAATTTGATGAACTAATAGTTATATTTTCTGGTTTTTCAATACTCTTTTTTACTTTAATTATAATTGTCTCTTGTAGGATATCCTCTCCATCAAATACTTTATTTCTACTAGTAAACAAGTGAATATTTGTTAATACTCCATACTTTAATAAATATTTTCTAAAACTTTTAAAGTATGCTCCAGAAGTCCATGATCTAGGAATTATATAAACCATCTCACTATCAGCCTTCAAATTAAATAAACTCATAGTTGCAAATAAAAAATATAAGTTTGGAGTTCCATAGCATACCTCGGGCATAGCTAAAGCTTCTGGTTCATTTTTACCAATTTTCATATATGGGGGATTTCCAATTATCAAATCATATTTAAGTGAATTTTTATTTCCCAATATATTATAGTTGAAATCATCTGACTGGCTTGTTATATAATTTTCAGTTATGATTTTATAGTTTATTTCAATCATACTTCTCTCTTTAGTTAACTCTAGATTTTTCTTAAGAGTGCTTAATATCTTTTCATCTGTTTCATAGCAAATTAACTCAATGGATTTTATATTCTCATATCCTTCCAATCTAACAATTAATGCTATTGAAAGAATCCCTGTGCCTGCTCCAGGGTCTAAAATTGTTAATTTACTTTTTTTTGCAATAGTAGGTTTTTCCAAGTCAAATAAGCCTGCCATATATTTAGCTGTCTCTTTGCCTGTGAAAAATTGACCATACTTCTTTCTCTCTGTCTTATTCATTTCTGCAATGTATTGATTTGTGGTTTCTATTGCCATATCTAGACTTGTACATGTATTAATCATACTAGGCGATTTTATAACTTTGAAATTATTTTTTATTATGTTTTCATGTTCTGTTTTTTTTAGCGTACTTAAGTTTTCTACCATAAATTTTCTCCTTGTTTATCTCCAACTTTTTAAAATACTGAATTATTTTTAATGATAAATAATTACTTTTTATAATGCACTTGATCGTAAATATAATTTTATCATTAATTAACACTTGATATTAAGTAAAAATATATAAAACATCAATAGATTATCTACTTGTTTTTCTAAATCTTATAAGTCTTTATATATATTTTTTTTATATTGACCTCAGCACATTTATTTTTCAACTAAATTAATTTTTTTTGCTTTATTAATATATTTTTCCTCTCATAGAATATAGAAAGGATTAAATATTGTTAAAGTTTTCATTTCAGTTTGAATCAATTATTTTTTTCTAAATACTCTTTTATTATTTATCATGAAATTTCTTTAAACATATCATCACTTCATTGCATATTAAGTTATGCTTTTATAAATATAGATTTTCTTTTTTCTCTTAATCCTGAATTATTCATACATTTCTTTTAAAATCTTTAAAACCATTTAAGCGTAAGCTTTACAAAGGCGTAGCCTTTTACACCTATTAGGTGAAAATACAAAAAAATAGAAAAGGACTCAATTTCGTGTTAAAGTTTAAGTGCCTAAACCAAAACCAAACATGAGAGGAGCCTTCTCTATGTCTAGTTTACAGCAATATTCATTTAACTTCAACAAAAGTCTTTCATATAATTTTCAAGGTGGTAATCTATCTTCCGATTCTGGTCTTTTAACAATCAGGTCATTTGTTGAAAAACTTGGAGTTAAGCCGCTACTTGAAGATATTTTTAAAAATCATTCATATAAAAAACATAGTTTTGCTTCTATCGCTGAACAACTTATTTACACTACTATTGCTGGCTATCGCCACGATGATGATTCAGATAGTTTAAGAAGTGATCCTGTATTTACAAATATCTTAGGCAAAAAAGAATTAGCTTCCCAGCCTACTATTTCTAGGTTTATCAATTCACTTGATAAAAAAGACATAGCTTCTTTAAATGATTTGCTTTTAACTTTATTTGAAAAAGGAAATACCTTTGAAACTACTGAAAATATGGTTTTAGATATAGATTCAACAAATTTTAGAACCTTTGGAAAGCAAGAAGGTAGTAACTACAACTATCATTATGCAGCTAAAGGATATCATCCTCTAATGCTATTTAATGGCCTAAATGGAGATTTAATGAAAGTAGAATTAAGAGAAGGAAATGTATATACTTCCAATAACTCTATTTCATTTTTAGAACCTATTTTTAAATGGCTAAAACAAAAATATTTTGGAAGCACAATACTTTTAAGAGGCGATAGTGGGTTTGCTTCATCAGAAATATATGATCTATGCCATGATTATAATATAGATATACTAATAAAGCTCAAATCTAACGCTGTTTTAAAAAAGTTATCAAGCCCTGCTTTAAGTTGTTTCATGCGAGAATTTGAGTCTGATTACTCCAAATATCATGTTATATATGATGAATTTAGTTATAAAGCGAGTAGCTACAGTAGACCTATTAGAGTTATTTGTAAAATTGAAAGAGAAGCGGGCGAGCTTCTTCCAAGAGTTACTTTTATTGCTACAACCCTTAAAAGTGAACCTGAAAATATTGTAAGAGCCTATAACAAAAGAGGTAATATGGAAAATTTCATTAAAGAGGCTAAATTAGATTTTTTCATGGATACAGCCTCTCATACAACCTTTACTGCTAACGCAGTCAAGACACTTATTAAAGCGTTAGCTTATAGCATTATAAATATTATGAAAAGAGCAGTCCTGCCTAAAGATATGGAAAAAAGCAGGCTTCTTTCTATTAGAGCTAACCTAATAAAAATAGCTTGTCGCTGTGTAAATTCAGGAAGAAAAACTATTTTCAAATTATGCAAAAGCAGTCCTTATAAAAAGATTTTCGATAGCATAATGGAAAATATAGACTCTATAAGGTTTTAATAGTATAAAATCAAAAATTTAAAATTAGAGCTTTCAACCAAGGGATAAGTCTATCCATTTTTAAAAACAAAATTATTTTAATTTGTTTCTGAAATTGAAAAAGCTAATATTATTTGAAATTCTTTTGAGTAGAAAACTAAAATTAAGAATTTTTATTGTGGAATTTTCTAATTTCTAAATTAATAGCCTAAATTATTTTTTTATGAATAATTCGGGTTAATTATACTTTTATTTGTATTAGACATGATAATCCTCCAAATTAATTTATTTTATCATGTCCGAGTCTTTTTTGCCTAAATTAGTATAATCTATCCAATAATGTATCTAATTGAGAGCTTTTAACCAATGTATTAAAAGATGAACAATGTGAACTTAGTAATAACGCTGCCGAAAGCAGATAAAGCCGTTTGTGATAGGTAAAAAAAATTATTTATTCTGCAAATCCCCTAACGGCACAAAGCTAGTGCAATTGCATATAGTATAGTTGAAACCGCTAAGATGAATGGATTAAATCCATTTTATTATTTAAAATATTTATTAGAAAAACTTACTAATATAAGACTTTCTAAAGAGAATTCACTTGGTCATCTTCTTCCATGGTTAAAAACACTTACCCAGGAATTTATGTCAGAAATAAAATACAAAAAATAATTAAAGCTCTATTTATGATGAATGTTTTCATAGATAGAGCTTTGTATATATGCCCTATATTTGACGGATACTAAAAATCAAAAAACCTTATTAGAAAATTTTACTTGTCATTAGTACTTCCTTCAAAATTTAATAAAAAATATTGCATGAGTATAAAAATTACTACCTGCAATATTTTAACTTGATTTAAATTCAATTTTCAACTATCAAAACAGAATGACTTCCGAGTTCATTATAGCTAAGGAAAAATCGATTTATTTCATGAGTTACATGTCCCTTCAGAGGGTCCATTATATGTACATATCCATCACTATATCCCTTTAAAACAACCGCATGTAAATTCACAGGTGCTATAAATTTATCGTTCGATTCCTTAATGTACCAAGAATAATTTAATCTTGGGTGGCTTAAATCCAAGGCTACCCAAATAACTACTGGCAACCCTTGATTCAGATATTCTATTATTTCTTCACTTGTGCTACCACTAATGTCTATGGCAATATTGTTTCCTTGAATATCCTGAAAATAATTGTTAGCTGCTTTTGCAATAGGTGGTCCATAGACGAAAAAACCACTAGAATGTGTGGGGTCCCCTGCAAATGCTTCATATGGGTTTCCTCCATATAACTTCCCATTTACTCTGGAAAATGGAACCTTATCTAAATAATTATCTGCCATATGTGTTTTAGATATATCATATCCATGAAAATTTAAGACAGCTGTTAATGAAGTAATTTCACAACCATTAGGTAATTCTGGATTTTGCATAACAATATCTACTGGCAAATATAATTCAGTAATCTCGATTTTACCATTTTCTTTTTTATCAATGTTTTTTATATGACTTAGGAGCTTATTTTCAAAGACAATCTCATGGATATCTTCAGAAAGTTCAATTTTCATTGAAGAATCAATCATTTCATACACACTTGGAGCACTAATCTGTTCGATTACATATACAGTCCCATAGTATAATATATTTGACTTAGCAAAGCCGTTTTCATCTGTAGTTAGTGTTTGTATAGTTTTTCCAGATTCAAAATCAATTATTTTAAACTCACTATTTTCTATAGACATACCAGTAGAATCTATATTTGAAATATAAATAATTCCTCTCTTAAAAATAGGTTCCTCTGCCAATATTTCAGAGTTTATAGGATTATTTTTATTGAAAATAAAATAAGAAATCCAGTATATATTCAATAATGTTAATGTTAATATTGATAGCACAAAGATTTTTTTCATTTAAATCACCTTGTAGTTAGATACATTAATATGATATACAAAAAAGCTGTTAATTCCTAAGGTATACTTTACTTTAACTCTATAAAAAACTTTCTATACCATATAAGAAAAACATATACCGTCCAAATTTTCCTTGCATAATTTTCATCCCCATTATAGTGAATATCTAGCATATTTATCAGCTTTTCGGTTTTGAAAAACTCTTCTGCAAAATCTGAATTGAATACTTCTTTAATCATATCATAATATTTTTTCTCTCGTAACCAATATTTTATTGGTACAGGAAACCCTGCCTTAGGTCTATTAGACCACTCTTTAGGGAGAATTTCTTCCGAAGCTTTTCTAAGTGCAAATTTAGTATTGGATTTATTAACTCTTAAACTGCTTGGAAGTTTTGAGCCTAATGACATAACCTCTTTATCTAAAAATGGAACTCTCAGTTCTATGGAGTTTGCCATACTCATTTTATCAGCTTTAAGGAGTATATCCCCTGGTAACCAAAGTTTTAAATCAAGATACTGCATTTTTGTAAGATCATCTTTATTTTCTACATTTTTATAAACCTCTTTTGTAATAGTTTCTACAGATGGGCCTTTTGTATACTCTCCCTTTAATATATCCAGTGCATCTTTTTCTTCATATATCTTGGCTTGACCTACAAACTTCTCTTCGATGGTCTGTCCACCTTTTATCAAAAAATTGGATATTCTATTTTTAGGAAGTTTTAGAGCTGCTGATGATATTAGCTCTCTAAATTTATAGGGTATTTTTTCATATAATTCCAGTTTATTAGATTTTATATACCATTCATATCCACCAAAAATTTCATCTGCACCCTCTCCTGACAGTACAACTGTCACATGCTCTCTTGCTAACTTTGATAAATAATATAAAGGAATTGATGATAGGTTGGAATGTGGCTCATCCATATGATATTGTATTGTTGGTATTATATCAAAAAACTCATCCGCATTCATATTTTTTCTGTGATTCTCTATTTTTAAAAGATCTGACAATTCTTTCGCTAAATTTGTTTCATTAAAAACACCTTCATAGTCTTGAAAACCTATAGAAAATGTCTTGTCTGGCTTTAAAAGTGATGTTATATAACTGGAATCAATTCCCCCAGAAAGAAACGACCCTATTTTCACATCACTAACTTTATGATAATCTACAGACTCCTTCAAAGTTTTCTTGATTTCTTCAACATAGTGCTCTAAGCTCTCTTTTTCTATGTCGAATTTTAAGAACCAGTAAGGCTTTAACGTGATTTCCCCTTTTCTATAAATAATATAATGAGCTGGTTTTAGTTTATATACACCTTTAAAAAAAGTTTCATCCATAACAGAATATTGAAAAGTAAGGTATGGTTTGAGTGCATCGTTATTAAGCTCTTTTATAAAATTTGGATGTTTTAAAAAACTTTTTATTTCCGAACCAAATAAAAAAGATCCATCTAAAGTGTTCTGAGTGTAGTAAAGTGGCTTTATACCAAACATATCTCTTGCCATAAATAGCGTTTCTTTAACTTTATCCCATATCGCAAATGCAAACATTCCTCTTAACTTCTTTAGAATATTCTCACCATATTCTTCGTATCCATGAATAATGACTTCACTATCAGAATTATTTTTAAAAATATGTCCTTTTGTTATAAGTTCCTCTCTTAATTCTTTATAGTTGTAAATTTCTCCATTAAAAACAAGTACACAACTTCTGTCTTCATTGAACATTGGTTGGCTTGCCTCATCAGACAAATCAATAATCTTAAGTCTTCTAAACCCCATAGTTATTTCATTGTCAGAAAAAAAATCACCACTATCTGGCCCTCTATGAAGTATTGCTTTCATCATATCATTTATTATTTTAACTTTATCTAATTCTGCATTCGCAGATGAAAATCCAACAAACCCGCACATCTAAACACTCTCCTAAAATAACTTTTCTTAATATTTTGATTAAATTGTAACTAAATTATTTTATAAATTTATCTATTGCATCATCTAGTTTTTCTAAAATTTCATCGTTTTCATCTTCAATTATTTCTAAAACACAATGATTTATATGGTCTTTTAGAACCAATTTCCCCACATTATTAAGAGCAGACTTGACAGCTGAAATTTGAATTAATACTTCACTGCAATCCCTTTCTTCCTCTAACATCTTTTTTATTGCCTCAGCATGTCCAATTATTCTTGACATTCTGTTAATAACTTTCTTTTGGTTAGGATGTTTATAATCACACATACTTAAATTTCTCCTTATGTTAATTTTATTTTATTTCAACATTTTTCCAGTCACCATATAGATATCGTACCATCAAAATGATTCCTCGAACTACAATATCCATTGCATATACTGCCCAAACAGCTGGTAATCCATATTCAAGCTTAACACATAATATATAAACCCCTAATACTCGTATTCCCCAAATACCTATAAGAGATGAATACATTGGAAATTTAGTGTCCCCGGCCCCTTGTAAAGCTGATGTTACAACCAGTGTAATAGCTAAAAATGGTTGAAATAAAGCTATGATACGTAGCACTTTTACTACTTGATTTATAATAAAATCATCTTTTGTAAATAATTTAGCAAGTTCTGGAGCATAGATATAAAATATAATTCCAATTATAACCATAAAAATTGTTGCTAAAAAATACGATATTAACCCAATGTTTTGAGCATTTTCTTTTTCTTCTTTCCCTAAGCTCTGCCCAACCAAAGTTGCTGCTGCTACACCAAAACCCATTCCCGGTAAATAAGAAAATGATTCTATTGTTCCCGCTATGTTATGAGCCGCATATGCTTCAGTCCCAATCTTTATAATCATACTTCCATATACTACTTGGCCAGATCTCATGATTAGTCTTTCTACTGCAGCCGGTAAGCTAAGTTTTAAAATAGCTTTAGCACTAATAAAATCCAGCTTCCAAGATTCAAGTATTGATATATAAAATTCACTTTTTTTATTAGTTATTTTTTGAAATAAAAAAATCATACTAATAACTCTAGATAAAGTAGTAGCAAGTCCCGCTCCTAAAATTCCAAAACCATTAAAATTTAAAATCCCAAATATTAATATATAGTCGAGTATAGCATTAGTCAAGTTGGCTATTAAAGCTATGTTCATCGGAGTTTTAGTATTGCCAGCCCCTCTAAGAGCGCTAGATAAAATTATATTCATAGATAAAAATATCGAAGGTACAGATACCGCTAAAAAATAGGGTATAGCAGATTCTAGAGTTTTTGCATCTGCACCTAAAAACAATAAAATTTTTTTTGAAAAAATTAAATTAGTAAACCCAATAATTATTCCAATAAATAAATTCATTAATAAGATTTGTCTTAATACATAACTAGCTTTTTCTTTTTCATTAGCTCCTATATGCCTAGAAACAAGAGCAGTAGTTCCAATTCCAAAAGCCATAAAAAATGCAATGTACACATTCATAGTTAGATTAGTTATACCTACACCTGCTATAGCCTCAGTGCCTAACTTACTAACAAAATAGATATCTACAACTCCTATAAATACGTGTGATATATTTTCAATTATTGCTGGTATTGCTAAAAAAAAAATGTTTTTTACTTTATCAAATTTTGAAAATTTATAAACTGATTTAGTGAATTCATTCATATGTAAATCCCCCTAGCATATCCCCCCCACAGGGATGTTCTTTATTATAATTCTTTTAATTCTAATTTACAATAGTTATTATAAATATATATAATCAAATGCCTAAATAAAATCAGAAAATTATCTAACTATATATTCTTTCAAGTGTTACAACGTCATATAAAAAGGGTCTGGGAATTTCCCAGCAAGCAACAACAAAATTGGAAGCGAAGCAACTTTTTTGTTTGGCATATGGAAAAGCTACTTTTGAAAAAAGTGGCGGCCCATATGCTGTGCTTGCTAATCTTAAAAAAGACTGTATACTGGACCCTAATTCCACCTATATCAAAATCCTCTAGAAAAACAATTTTAAAACCTCAAACATCTAATTCCAATGCTTAATTTCCTGAAAAAGATTCAGTGCTTGTATTATTTTTTTTATTTTTCTTGCATTGAAATTCAATAAGCATTATAATGTACACAATAAAAAAATACTTTGTCCTCACCAACCAACTGGAATTGGATGGCAAGGATATCCTACAACCGTTGTTAGCACCACAACGATATAAGTAAGATACTTTTACAAAGTATTCTTTCAAATTATATCTAAAACCGTGCTTCCTGTCTACAGTTGTAGGGAGGTTTTTTATTGAAATGAACATACTCAACTTAATACTAAATAGTTGGTATTTCAATAATAGCACTTGAGCAATCACTGTAATACGCCGTGATTTTTGAATAATATATGGAATGAGCCTACGGACAGGTGTTCGATTCTCCTCATCTCCACCAATATGAGAAATCAAAATAGCGACTAATATTATGATGTAACTATCATAATATATTGTCGCTATAATTGATTTATGGATAATTTTACCTATTATCGCTAAGTACTTTTTTCTCTTTTTTTCTTTTTTTTTATATTTTTTGTTATAAAAAAAACAAACAACTCTCCTTTTGTGGTATCAATATATGTAGACTACAAAGTGAGGTGTTCACCTTTGAAAAAATTTATATATTTAAAAGATTTTTTTGAGTACTGGTTAAAAATTAAACGATTAGAATGTAACGCCAGTACAATTTATGCTTATTGTAACATCATAAATAATCATATACTCCCCTACTTTGCAAACAAAGAGATAAGAAGCATTTCCTCGATTGACATTGAAGAATATCTCGAAAATCTTCTTCAAAAGAAATATAGAGGATCCAATTTGACTAAAGCCACATCGTTAAAACACTACGGATTACTATGCCAGGCATTTAAAAAAATGAAACAAATTGGTGTAGTTAAGAAAAATCCAATGAAAAAAGTAATCCGTCCTATCGATGACAAAGCAATGGTCTACTCAATTTACTCATCTGATATGATATTTAACTTATTAAAAATTATAGATGGTAAAAAGATTGATATTCCAGTTTGTCTTGCAGGCTTCTTAGGTTTACGAAGAGGTGAAGTTGCAGGATTGAAGTGGAAAAATGTTTTTTTTGAGCAAAGATACATTTAAATCATCGAAACTAAAACTGTCGTAGGGAAAGATATTATTGATAAGTGTACTCCAAAGAATAAATCCTCTGTAAGAAAAATCTTTCTTCCTGACTTTATATTGTTTAAATTAAAAAAAGAATATTATAGACAAAGGGAAATAACCTTGAAAACAGGAATAACATTTGAATATGTTATGCAGTGGGATAATGGAAAAACATTTAGACCAAACTACATTAGTAATTGTTTGAAAGAGACATTAGAAAAATTTGGTCTTCCTCATATTCGTTTTCATGATTTGAGACACTCATTCGCAAGTATAGCTAATGAAAATCGTGTAAGCTTGCATGATATTTCTTTGGCTCTTGGTCATTCAGAAGAGCGTACAACATCTAAAATATATATCCATACATTTGACGGTTTAAAGAAGAATACCATAATGGCTGTTTATAAAAATATAATGCAAGATAATAAGAAAAAATTTGATTCTGTAATTTGATATTTCTCAAAAAAAAATAATAAATCAAAAACTCATTTTTCGCAGAAATGAATTAATGATTTATTATCTTTAAAAAACATAGTGGAATATAATTATTATACCATGTTTTTTTAAATATTTGAAAAATATTTCTTAAAACTTAATACAAAAAAATTCAAAAAGTGATGCATATTGTATCGCTTTTTTTTATTTAAAAAAAACAAAGTGGAAGGAAATAAATTTATGAAAACTAAATTAAATAATTTAATAGATATCACTCTAAATAAAAAAAATAAAAAAGAAAAAAATATAAAATCAATTTCTTCTTTTTCAAAAAAAGGAGGAAATAAAAATGTATAACCAAAAGAAATTTTCTGTTAATGATGTATATCAAAATTCTTTTTATCAGATACCAAGTTTTTTCTTTTTAGAAGATTTTCCAAAAGTATCAGATAAAGCAATTATTATATATTCACTTTTAAAAAGCAGACATGAGCTTTCAATAAAAAATAAATGGTTTGATAAAGAAGGAAATGTTTTTTTGATTATGCGACGTGAAGAAATGGAAAAAACATTAAGAAGTTCAGATAAAACTATAACTAAGGCTATAAATGAATTAAAAGAATTTAATTTATTGATTGAAGTAAGGCAAGGAAAAGGAAGACCAAATCTAATTCCTGACTTTTGGGAGTAAAAATGAATTTAAAATATAGAAACCTTGATTTTATCGAAAAAATCGAGGTTTTTTTCTGTATTTTTTAAAATAATTATGTACACTTATATTCACTTATGATATAATAAAGATAAAATGCTCTGGAGGAATAGTTTATGTATGTCACTGTTACCGGAAAAGGTAAGTATAGAGTAATTCAATTTAGAGAAGATACTAGAATACCAGGAACAAATAAGCGTAAAGCTCATGTAGTTAAAACTATTGGAAATTATGAAAAATTACTTTCAGAAAATCCAAATATTATACAGGAACTTAAAGAAGAAGCTAAGAAGCTTACTTTAGAAAAAAAGGATAACGAAGCACCGATTACTCTAGAAGTTTCTAATAGTGATATTCTTACACTAAACGACATTACTACTTCTTTTTATTTTGGACATTCTTTAGTTTTAGAATTATGGAAAAAGCTAAAATTAGATAAGTTTTTTTTAGACAGATCCGGCAAAAAAGATGCTGCTGAAGTGCTTGAATCCATATTTTATTTATTGCTAAATCGTTGTATAGAGCCTAAGAGTATACACTCTTCATATATTAATCAGCACAAGTATGCTGGGATAAAGGATATTAGCCTAAATCGGCTATATGATGTTCTTGATATTCTTGATTCAAATAAAGATGAAATGATTAATCATCTTTCAAGATATTTTGAAAAAAACACTAATCGTAATCAGGCGAAAGCCTACTACGATGTAACTACATATTCTTTTGAAAGTACTAAGTGGGGAGAACTTAGAATGTTTGGATTTTCAAAAGATGGCAAAAATAATGAAGTTCAAGTAGTTATGGGGCTACTTATAGATAGCAATGGAATCCCTGTTACTTATGAACTTTTTCCTGGAAATACAATGGATCAGAGTACTTTAATAAAATCAGTAGACAGACTAAAACAGTTATATAATTTAGATAAGATTACTGTTGTAGCAGATCGTGGACTAAATAGCGGTAGCAATTTAGAATATCTTTATTCGCAAAATCATGATTTTGTAATTAGCTACACTTTAAAAAAATCTTCTGAGGAATTTAAAAAGCTAGTTTGGGAAGAAGATGGATGGAAGATAAAAGTTAATCCAGATACAGGTGAAATTTTTTCTAAAGAAAAAATAGTTTCTAAAGAGCTAGAGTTTAAAGTTCCAATAGTAGAATCTCAAATTGATCTTAAATGCGAATCTAAGAAACGTGGACGTCCTAAAAAATATGAGAAAAAAACTGTTTTAGCAAATATACATTTGACTTGGAGTGCATCTAGAGCAGCTAAAGATAGATCCGATAGGATGAGAATGCTAGATAGATTAAAGAAAAAATTAGATAAGCCATACCAACTAAAAGCTTCTGTTAAACGTGGCATTAATCAATTTTTAGAAATGGAATTAGAAACTCAAAATTGGAAATTAAATGAAGAAAAAATATTGGAATCGGAACGTTACGATGGATATTATGCTGTAATTACAAACAACATGAATTTAACAACAGAAGAAGTAACAAATATTTATAGAGGGCTTTGGAAAATTGAAGAAAGCTTTAGAATTCTAAAAACAGATTTAAAAGCAAGACCTGTTTATTTATGGACAGATAATCATATTAGAGGACATTTTGCATTATGCTTTTTATCTCTTAGTTTATTAAGATATGCGCAGCAT
>CAZFTH010000009.1:0-21609 GCA_964521745.1 uncultured Peptostreptococcaceae bacterium | reverse complement strand
CTATTGGTGTATAATCCACCTTAAAATCACCTGTATGAAAAATTGTTCCTATATTAGTTGTAATAGCTAATGCACATGCATCTGGTATACTATGAGTGACTCTAACGAATTCTACTTCAAAATTACCAAGTTTTATTTTTGAGCCTGGATTTACAACATTTAAGGAACTATTGCTCAATCTATGTTCTTTAAGTTTGATTTCAAGCAGCCCTATAGCTAAATTAGGCCCATATATTGGAATATCAAGCTTTTTTAAAACATATGGTATTGCCCCAATATGATCTTCATGTCCATGAGTTAAAACGATACCCCTAATCTTTTCTCTATTTTTTATTAAATAGGTTATGTCAGGAATAACTATATCTATCCCTAACATTTCATCTTCAGGAAAACTAAGCCCACAGTCAATAATAATGATATCATCTTTATATTCGATAACAGTCATATTTTTTCCTATTTCTTGGAGTCCTCCCAAAGGTATTATTTTTAATTTTGCTGTTTTTCTTGCCATTTAATCTCTCCTTTTCATTTTTTTCCGGGCGTATTTTTAAATTAAGGCATTTATAATACCTAATAATAAAATCTTTTTAAATTGACAACCATATTTGAAACTGATAGACTAAAAAAATCCAATCAGAAGCAAAGGAAGTGGTTATATTGAAGGGCAAAGCCCATGCATCCATAGGTTTATTGACATATTATAATTATAGTATCTTAAACAATATCGAGCTGAGTTTAATAGGAGGAATAATAAGTTTATTATTTTCCATCTTGCCTGATTTAGACCATTTCAATTCTATTATTTCTAGAAAATTATCAAACAAAAAAATAGAATCTTATATAAGCGCAATCCTTTTCTTGGCTCCACTAGTATTATTTGTCTACTTAGGATATCTAAAAAAATTTGATTATTCTATATTATTTTTTCTATGCCTATTTGTATTTATAGTAATTAGAAAAAAAATAAAAATTTCCAATATACGTAAAACTATTATAAGTTCTATATTATTTTTAAGTGCATTTTTAATATATAACATATATAAAGACATCTATGCTTCAAGACTTATTATATTTTTTGCTGTATTTCCATGGTTCACCCATAGAACATTTTCTCATTCTCTCTTATCAGTCTTTTTTTTATACTTGCTTACTAGAAATTTGACTTTTATAGATTACAATATAAGCACAATTTCTGTATTAGCCTATGTGAGCCACCTTTTATTAGGTGATATCTTTACTTTTCAAGGAGTTGCCTTGTTTTGGCCAATATCAAAATATAAATTTAAATTAAATCCATTAAAAAATCATACTTCTGTAAAAATAATGGAAATATTAATTATAACAACCCTATTGTTAGTTGCCATATATTTAACTTATATATTATTTAAATATAAAACTCCCCAACAAATATTACTGGGGAGCAGCATATTTAAGCCAAAGTAATTTTATAAGCAATTTGAACATATGCCATAAAACTTAACATCATGATCATATATTTTAAATTTATAATTTTTTTCTATTTTTTCTTCTAAATGATCTAGTAAATCCTCTTCAACTTCAATTATTTTTCCACATGATTTACAAATTAAATGATGGTGATTATGGGAATCCTTATCTAAATTTAACTCATATCTAACACATCCGTCATCAAGATTCAATTTATTAGTAAATCCAATTTTGTCTAACATTTGAAGTGTTCTATACACAGTAGCTAAACCAATTTCTGGACATTCACCTTTAACCTCATCGTAAATTTCTTCGCTACTTAGATGTTTCCCTTTTGAAGAGACCATCGTTTCAACAATGCATCTTCTTTGAGGCGTTAATTTGAATCCCTCTTCTTTTAATCTCATCTTCAATTGTTCTACATAAGTATCCATATAATCACCCACTATCATGAATTAACTATCAAATAATAACATCTATCAATTAATATTATAACAGTTTGCTAATAAAAGTCAATATTATAGTCTTTACTCATTAATCAAGGTTTCATATACTTCTACTACCATCTCATACTCTTCGTCATCCTCTATTGGAATTAAAGACATTTCTTCATCTGCGTCATATTCTATGCGAAATATATAAGCTTCATCTTCTTCAGTTTCTTCAACAGGAGCTAGAATTGCATAGTCGTGTTCATTAGCCTCAATGCTCATAATCAATTCAAATTCAATTTCATTTCCTTCTTCATCAATTAAAGTTATTACATCATTATTCATATCATTATTCATATCATTATTCATAAGATACCTCCAAAATTATTTTTTACTATCTAGATAGCTTTGTAATATATGTACAGCTGCTGCTGTATCAATTAATTTCTTTTCTTTAGCTTTAGCTAATTTAATATGACTTAGGCTCTGCTTAGCCATTTTACTAGTGAGTCTTTCATCACAATATATTATTTCTATATTACTATTAGTTTTTTCTAAAAGCAACTGCGAAAAATCTCTAGTTCTTTTAGCTTGTATTCCTTCAGTTGAATCCATATTTTTGGGCAAGCCAACTACTACTTGTTTTATATCTTCTTTTATTATAATTTCAAATATTTCATTTATGGCATCTTTAGTAGATTTTCTTGTTAAGGTGTACATTGGTTGCGCCATCATTCCTAGCAAATCACTCACAGCAATTCCTATCCTTTTATCGCCTACATCAAGCCCTAGAATTCTTCTCATTATTTACCTCTTCTAGATTATTTTTATGCAAAACTCTTTACATCTTGGAGCACAATATGAACATAATACGCATTTATCTTTGTTAACAACCGCTTTGCCATCTATTACTTTAATAGCATTTTGTTTACATGCTTTTTCGCACTCCTTACATCCTATGCACCAATCAGAAACAATAAGTTCTCTGTTTTGGATTTTCAATCTATCTTTTAAGTTTTTAGGGATATCTTGATTGTTAAATTTTAATATATTTGAATCAATTTCAAAAACTGATTGCATCCCAATAGCAACTGAATCAATTTCATCTACTGATAAGACATAATCAATAGCTTCATCATATTTTTTAATAAGATTGCCGCCCCCTAAAGGTTTCATAGAGTATATCCCAAGTCCTTTATTTTTCGCTTTTTTTATAGCTTTCAACATTTCCTGAGAACTTCCATCTAATATCCCAATTCCGCTTTTATTAAACAAAGGATGAATTACATCTATAAAATCATATTCTAGCGAAGCAAGTAAACATTGTATGCTATGAGTAGACACCCCAAAAGTTCTAATATAACCTTTTTCTTTTGCTCTTACAAAATACTGAGCCGCTTCCATATGCCCTCGTAAAGTATGTTCACTTTCTTGTTCATGAAGTAAAAATCCATCCACATAATCAGTATTTAATCCTTTTAGAGCTCTAGCCAAACTTTCTTCGGCAGTTTTATTATCATATGCATATGATTTAGTAAATATTTTTATAGAGTCTCTTGGTTTATTTTTTAAAAATTCTTTTATTTGATCATAGTTTTGGTATAATTCTGCAGTATCTAAAAAATTTACACCTTTATCATATGCATATGATAACAGATATGCTCCCTCTTTTATTGAATATTTTTTTTGCAGTGGCCCGATTGTCAGAGTCCCAAAACAAATTTTAGATACTTTTATAGCACTTTTTCCTAAAATATTATATTCCATATTTCTACCTTCTATTTTCTTAAAAAATCAATATCATCACTATTATTCAAAAGTAATACTAGCATAGGTACTATAACATAACTAATACTAGTAGCTGATGCAACTACACCTGAATCGTTAACCATAAAACCTACCACGCTACCTACTAATATAGCTATCCATCCATTAGCAATATAGGGATGTTTTTGACATAATTTTTTCAAGACACCAAAAGGCTTATAAAAAAGCATTCCCATAAGTATTATAGCAAGTATCAAAACTCTACTCCACATCGAAGCTGATATTAATCTTATATTCATAGAAATTTTACGAATTATTATTTGGACTATAGCTGATGGGCCAGTATTTATTATAGTTAATATTGTATTTGCTAAATGACTTTTATTTTCATTATTAAAATCCATCCATGCCATAAACGAAACTATCATAATTATAGCTATAAATATTCCAATTATTTTTTTAAAATCTATTTTTATATTATTTGATTTTAAAATTAAAAATAAAAATGAAGCTGATATTGTGATAGTACCTCCTACATTTGCTCCCATAAGTGGATTTCCCATAATAAATACAACTGCAAGAGCATAAGGAATTAATATTATGTTTTTATAATTAATTTTTTCAAAAATTAAACTTATAGTTATCAACGAGGCTCCTACTAAGACCCCCATATACTCATTTCCTATACCGTAAAATCTCGCTCCAATTATAGGATCGTATCCAAGCAAGGAATTCTTTATTAAAAATTGCTTAAATACTGCCATATCTAATAAAAGTATAATAGTTGTAAGTCCACTTAATATAGCTATCGTATTTAAATCGTTTTTTATAATTTTTGATATTACAGCATAACCAAGTGTTAGAAATATTAACCCTATAAAAAGCGAGTAAATAACATTTGCAAAATTGAATATAGGAATAATCAAAATCACCAATGGTATTAGCAATGTTATTCTAAGTATGAATTTTATAACTCTTATTATAATTTTAGGTGTTTTATTATAAAAAATACCAATTATAAAAGTTAGTATCCACACACACATTTCAAAAACTGCATACGTATATAAAACTGGGATTCTAACACTTGAAAGTGAAACAATTTTATGGTTTTCAGATTCTAAATAATTCCAATTATCGTCATTTTTTTTAGTTTCAATTGATTTTCCTGATATATTAGGATTTTCAATATTAAATTTATGATTTATGTATGCAGAAATATCAATATTTGAAATAATACCATCTCTCCTAGTCGATGCTGAAGTAATAACACCTACTTCATCTTTATCTTTATCTAGAATATATACTGGTGATAATCTATATCCTTCTTTATAATTATCTAAACTAGGAAATGGGCTTAAAATAAGCATAGAATCATTCTCGCTAAGTTTATCTTTTATATCAGTTATAAATTCGTCTAAGTTCACAATAAGCTTATTTTTATAATCATTATATGAAGCTTCACTCATATTTTTTTTGTATTCATCTAGCCTATAACTATCTCCTAACTCCAATACAATTATATCAGATAAGTCATACTGCTCCATAAATAAATCTTCTATTTTATTATAATCAGTTTTTATATTATATGGCGACTTATAATCTACTATATTTATATCACTTATACTTCCATGTTCCACCCGTCCATATTCATCCATAGCTAGTACCCCTGTAAAAAGAAGGTCTTCTTCCTTATCTGAGTTTCCTATTATAGATATTTTTAAATCATTCTCTTTCATTATTTTTCCTAAATTACCTGGAATAGCCCCATAATCAGATTCAGCATTTTTTTGAATCATAGTATTTATATTTAAATTTGTTATTTTACCTGAATCTTTGTCTGTTAAGAAACTATAATGATTTGCTTTTGCAATGTCTGAATCATCAAAAAAAGTCAAGTCCCTATTCAATACATAAGATTTTCTTCCCCATCCTATGCTTGCATAAGAACTTGCATCATTTGTGCCTTTAGCTCCTCTTATATTCATCAAACCAATATATCCTTGTTTTGACTTTCCTATGGCATCAATATCTTTAAAATCTTCCAAATCAAATCTATTAATTGTTACTATAATTAATTTTCCTTGAGGCGATGCTTCACTTTCAGCATAAACCATGCCATTAGCAAAAATCTGTATTAACAATATTGTTATAAAAAATATGATACTTATTATTTTTTTATTTGTCATATAATTATTTTCCTTCTAAATATTCCCTTATTATTATTTCTAGTAACTCATCTCTTTCATACTTTCTTATTATAGTTCTAGCATTTTTATGACTAGTAATATAAGTTGGATCGCCAGACAACATATACCCTACTAACTGATTCACTGGATTATAACCTTTTTCTTTCAGTGCCTCATACACAAAATATACTACTTCTTTTTCATCCATTTTTTCATCATCTTTTTTATGTTCAAACTTCATAGTAAAATCCATGTTATCACTCATTATATTTCCTCCTTTACAACTATCTATGTTAGTAATGATATTATATAAAACAAATTAAATCAAGTATAAAGGAGCCAATTTGACAAAAGTCAATTTAATTGGCTCCTTAAATTTCAAGATTTCTAAATTAAGATTTAATTAAGTTTTTTAATATTACTTCGGATTGTTTCATAGCATCACTTAATTTAGATATATCTTTTCCGCCCGCCTGAGCAATATTTGGTTTTCCACCACCACCGCCACCTGTTAAAGATGATACTTCTTTAATAAATTTCCCAGCATGAACTCCTTTTTGTATAGCAACTTTTGAAACCATACAAACAAAAGATATTTTTCCATCCGTATGACTACTTAATAAAACTACAGCATTATCAATTTTATTTATAACATTTTCTGCTGCATTTCTAAGAGTTTCGTCATCTAAATCTTCAAATAAACTATATACATATTTAATTCCGTCAATATCGTTAGCATTATCTAAAATCTCATTAATTTGATTTTTTGCAATATCAGATTTTAGCTTCGAAAGATCTTTTTGCGAGCACTTGAATTCTTCTATAGTTTGACTAAGTTTAATTATCAAGTTATCATCATTTGCTTTAATCAGAGATTTTATTTCATCTAAAATCAACTCTTTTTCTAATAAATATTGATATACATTGCTTCCCGTAATAGCTTCTATACGTCTAACTCCTGATGCAATACCCGATTCAGAAATGATTTTAAACATCCCTATATCAGAAGAATTCGTCACATGAGTTCCTCCACAAAGCTCAGTTGAAAAATCACCAACTGATACTACTCTAACACTATCATCGTATTTTTCATCAAATAAAGCCATTGCTCCCGATTTTTTTGCTTCTTCTATATTCATAATCTCTATGCTTACCGGATATGATTTATATATAGCTTCATTTACAATATCTTCAATTTCTCTAATCTGCTCACTTGTAATAGGTTCAAAATGAGTAAAGTCAAATCTAAGTCTAGTGTCAGTTACTAGTGATCCAGCTTGATGAATGTGTGCTCCTAGCACTTGTCTTAAAACTTTATGAAGAAGATGTGTACAAGTGTGATTTCTTTGTGTTGATTTTCTTGATTTTTCGTCCACTTTTAATTCGCACTCTTTTCCAATTTCTATTTCACCTGATAAAACCTCCACTTGATGAACAAAAAGTCCACTATTAGATTTTTGAACATTTTTTACAATTGCAGTAAAATTTTGATTTTTTATTAATCCTTGATCTGCTACTTGCCCTCCAGATTCTGCATAAAATGGAGTTTCTTCAAATATCAATTCACCAATCTGTCCCTGAGAAAGTTTTTCACTTTTTTTATTATCATAAATTATATCTTTAACTTCAGAAACCACTTCCAACTGATTATATCCAACAAATTCATTTTTAGCTATGGAGAATGTCAAGGCATCAGATGTTTCCTTCCAACCTTCAAGATTCTTATCAGTTCTAGCCGATCGAGCTCTTTGCTTTTGTTTTTGCATTTCAATTTTAAATCCATCCTCATCAACCTTATAACCATATTCCTCGACTATTTCCAGAGTTAACTCAATAGGGAAACCATAAGTATCGTACAGCCTGAAAGTATCTTCACCACTTAAAATACTTATAGACTCCATTTCCATTTTATCAATATACTCTTTCAGTATTATCATACCTTGGTCTAAGGTTTCTGAAAACTTTTCTTCCTCAACAGTTAATATTTTTTTAATATAATCTCTTTTTTCTACTAATTCTGGGTATGCCTCACCATAATTTATTATTACTGTCTCCATTAATTCAACTAAAAAATTATCTTTTATCCCAAGCAATCTTCCATGTCTTGCAGCTCTTCTTATTAATCTTCTTAATACATATCCTCTTCCTTCATTAGATGGAAGAACTCCATCTGATATTAAAAAAGTAACAGCTCTAGAATGATCCGTTATTAATCTTATGGATGTGTCTGTCTCCATCGTTTTTCCATATTCAACTTTAGACAAGTCGCATACATTATTTCTTATACTTTTCATAGTATCTATGTCAAAAATACTATCTACTCCTTGCATGATACATGCCATTCTTTCTAATCCCATTCCAGTATCAATATTAGGATTTGGAAGAGGATTATAATTACCATTTTCATCTTTATCAAATTGAGTAAAAACTAAATTCCAAAATTCTAAAAATCTATCGCAATCACACCCAGGTTTACAATTCGGGTCAGAACATCCAAATTCTTTCCCTCTATCGATATATATTTCAGAACACGGACCACAAGGGCCAGTTCCTGTTCCTATCTCCCAAAAATTATCTTCTTTTCCTAGTCTTACAATTCTATCTTTAGGAACCTTAATATCTTTTTCCCAAATATCAAAAGCTTCATCATCTTCTAAATATACAGTAACCCATAAAGCTTCTGGATTTAACTCCAAATCTTTAGTAACAAATTCCCATGCCCATGCTATAGCTTCCTTTTTAAAATAATCTCCAAAAGAAAAATTTCCTAGCATCTCAAAAAAAGTAGCATGCCTTGCTGTCTTACCAACATTTTCTATATCTCCTGTTCTAACACATTTTTGGCAAGTAACCATTCTTTTGCTAGGCGGAGTTTCTATGCCCATAAAATAATTTTTCATAGGAGCCATCCCTGCATTTATAAGCAATAGACTCTTGTCGTTTTCAGGCACTAAAGAAAAACTACTTCTAGAATAATGGTCTTTAGAACGAAAAAAACTTAAATACTTTTCTCTAATTTCATTTACTCCTAAATTCCTCACTGTATAACCTCCTTAATAAATATAATAAGCTTAACATCTAAAATTTAAATTTTTATAATGACTAATAATACATATTAATTTGTATTTACTGCAATTAAAAACCTCGTTCCTATGATAATTTTATTATATCATAGGGACGAGGTTAAATCGCGGTACCACCCTAATTGCCTATAGGCCACTTTAAGAAACTATAACGTAGTTATCGTGACTATTTATTAGATAGCCAGGCTCAAAGTCAGCTTCAAGTATTAATTTCCTAGGAATTCTCAGCAATTCTCCCCTCTCTGTATGAAAATTTATTACTCTACTATTCTTATCTTAGCCTTATTATTTATAATTATATTGATACAATTATACAATCTTGAGTTATAAAAATCAATATTAATCTTCTTCGATATCATCATGATGATCGTGATCATCATCAAACTCAACATCAGTTAATCCTTCAATAGTTAAATTATTCTTTAGAGCATAGTCTTGAAGAGCTTTCTTTATTGCTTGCTCTGCTAAAACTGAGCAGTGCATTTTTACTGGAGGAAGACCATCCAAAGCTTCTGCAACTGCTTTGTTTGTTAAATTTAAAGCTTCTTGAACAGTCTTGCCTTTAATCATTTCTGTAGCCATACTAGAGCTTGCTATAGCTGAGCCACATCCATAAGTTTTAAATTTTACATCCTGAATTACATTATCTTCTACTTTAAGATATATTTTCATTATATCTCCACATTTGGCATTTCCAACTTCTCCAACACCATCTGCACCTTCAATTTCTCCAACATTTCTAGGATTTGTAAAATGGTCCATAACTTTATCGCTATACATTAACTGATTCTCCCTTCAAAAAATCTTCATATAATGGTGACATTTTTCTAAGTCTATCGATAATCGGTGGAAGCTTTTCAATTACATAATCAATTTCTTCTTCCGTTGTAAAATCTGATAAGCTAAGTCGTAAAGAGCCATGAGCTATCTCATGAGTAAGTCCAAGTGCCATAAGCACATGAGAAGGGTCAAGCGAACCAGATGTACAAGCTGAACCGCTCGAGCCTGCTATACCAACTAAATCTAAGCTCAGAAGCAAAGCCTCACCTTCTATAAACTTAAAGCAAAAGCTTGCAGTTCCAGGTAGTCTACTTTCTCTGCTTCCCGTTACAATAGTATGAGGTATTTCATTTAAAATTCCATTCATAAGTCTTTCTCTTAAATTAGTAAGCTTAGAAATATGACTCTCTAAATTATAATTTGCAATTTCACAAGCTTTTCCAAGACCTATAATTCCAGGTACGTTTTCTGTTCCAGCTCTTTTCTTACGCTCCTGTGCTCCACCATGGATTAAATTGTCTAGCTTAACTCCATTTTTAATATAAAGAGCACCTATTCCTTTAGGTCCATAAATTTTATGAGCCGAAAGTGATAGCATATCTATATTAAGTTCTTTTACATCAATTTTTATATTTCCAACTGCCTGTACTGCATCTGTATGGAAAACAATCCCTTTATCTTTACAAATTTGGCCGATTTCTCTTATAGGCTGAATTGTTCCAATCTCATTGTTAGCAAACATTATACTAACTAAAATTGTATCTTCCCTTAGATTATTTTTAAAATTATCTAAATCTACTAAGCCATCCTTGTTTACATCTAAATAAGTGATTTGAAATCCATGCTCTTTTTCTAAGTATTCGCAAGTGTGAAGCACAGCATGGTGCTCAATTTTCGTTGTTATTATATGCTTACCTTTATTCATCAATTTAAAAGCTGCACCTTTTATTGCCCAGTTATCAGATTCGGATCCCCCAGCTGTAAAATATATCTCATTACTTGTAGCTCCTAGTAGTTTAGCTATATTTTCTCGAGCTTCATCTACTGGCTTCCTAACTTCTCTTCCAAAAAAATGTATACTAGATGGATTTCCATAACTATCTGTAAAATATGGTATCATTGCATCTAAAACTTCTTTTTTAACTGGAGTAGTTGCTGCATTATCAAGATAAACTTTCATTGGCTCCATAAATCACATCTCCTTAAAATTTTTTTTACCACTTTTCAATTTATGATCCATTACCATATCCTTTAAAGTTACTGAATCTATAACGCTATCTATACTATCTTTAATTCTTTGCCAAACTACTTTAGTTACACAAAAATCAGAATTTTCACAATCACTATCATCTTCTATTACACAATCAGAAGGTGCCATAGGACCTTCTAAAGCTCTTAGTACTTGGCCCACAGTAATTTCAGACGATGATTTACTAAGATAATAGCCACCTTGAGCTCCTCTTACGCTTTTCACTAATCCTGTTTTTTTTAATATAGCAAATATTTGTTCTAAGTATTGTTCAGAAAGTCCATTTTTGTCAGCAATATATTTAAGAGATAATGGCATATTATCATCTTCTTTTAGTGCTAATTCAAAAATAGCTTTAAGACCATATCTACCTTTTGTTGATAATTTCAATTTATTTACCTCTTTTCACAATCCCTAGTCATTTACTATGAATTATTTTTATTATAGCTCAGAGATATTGCTTTGTCAATCAAAAGACAATCAATAATTTTTTATATCTTTCCAATATTTTTCGATACTTAACTCAAACTTATTTTTTTGTATCTCATAATATTTCTTGTCTTTTATAGAATCCGGCAAGTACTGCTGTCTTACGTAATTATTTTTATAATCATGTGGATATTCGTAATCTTTTCCTCTACTTAAAATTTCTGCACCTGAATAATGAGAGTCTTTAAGATGAATCGGTATATCCCCTACTGAAAGTTCATCTAAATCCTTTATAGCCAAATCTATAGCTTTAATTACAGAGTTAGACTTTGGAGAAGTACTTAACAAAATAACTGCCTGAGCAAGAGGGATTCTCGCTTCAGGAAATCCTATTTGAAGCGCACTATCAACACAACTTTTAGTAATGGATATTGCGTTTGGATATGCTAGCCCTATGTCTTCAGAAGCAATTACAAGTAATCTTCTACATATAGATTTTAAGTCTTCAGATTTTATGAGTCTAGCTAAATAATGTAAAGACGCATCAACATCACTGCCTCTTATAGATTTTTGAAAGGCACTTAATATGTCATAATGGCTGTCTCCGCTTATATCATACATAAGTTGTTTTGATATATTTAGTTTTTCTATCATTTTTAAATTAATATTAATACTTTCATCATCTTCATATAATTGTAGTATAAGCTCAATTAGATTGACCGCCTTTCTCATATCTCCATCTGAATAATGTGCGATATTATCTAATGCTTGTTTATCTATATTAACTTTAGTTTTTTCCTTATTTAAAAAATCTATTGAATTTAAAATACCATTTTTAATCGCCTGATAATCTAGAGCTTTAAATTCAAGTACAAAACATCTACTTAAAAGTGCTTTGTAAACATAATGGTATGGATTTTCTGTGGTACTAGCTATAAGTACTATATCTCCTTTTTCAATATAATCTAAAAGTATTTGTTGTTGTTTTTTATTAAAATTTTGAATTTCATCAATATATATTATTTCTTTACTGTCAAGTTTTTGTAATTTAGAATCTTTTAGAATTTCTTTTACTTCTTCGGTTTTGGTATATGTTGCATTTAGCATATGTATAGATTTATTACAAGAATTTGCAATAATATTTGCTACACTAGTTTTACCTACACCAGGCGGCCCATAAAATATCATATTGGGAATAATATTATTTTTAATCGCTCTAAATAGTACTCCATCCAAACCCGTTAAATGTTCTTGCCCAACAATATCTTCAATTTTTTTTGGTCTAAGAATATCAGCTAAAGGTTTTTTCATAAACAATTCTCCTTAAATTTTTTTGTTAGATTTGCAATAAAAAACCCGGCTATACATCCGGGTTTTCATAATTAATGTTTATTCTTTTTAAGTTCATCAAGTAATTTATCATTTAGAATTTTTATATGAGTACCCTTCATTCCAAGTGAGCGGGATTCAATTACTCCAGCACTTTCAAATTTTCTAAGTGCATTTACTATCACGGAACGTGTTATTCCTACTCTATCTGCAATTTTACTTGCGACAAGCAAACCTTCATCTCCATTAAGTTCATTAAATATATGTTCGACTGCTTCTAACTCAGAATAAGATAAAGTATTTATAGCCATTTGGACTACAGCTTTACTTCTCATTTCATCTTCCAATTCCTCACTTCTAGCTCGTAGAATTTCTAAACCAACAACAGTTGCACTATACTCAGCTAGTATTAAATCTTCATCTGAAAACTTACTTTCATATCTTGATAAAATAAGTGTTCCAAGTCGTTGGCCACTTCCCATAATAGGAACAATTGTAGCATATTTTTCGTAACTTTTAACATCATCTTTAAAAACTTCTAATAATTTTTCTTGAGTTAAGTTTGATATAGTTTCAAAAATACGATTTACAGCCTCTATATAGCTATCCGGTAGTCTTTCTTCACCGGTTTTGTCATCTATTATTGTTGAACTGTCAGACATATGTGTAAGCTCGACTCCAAGAGCCTTACCTTTAGAGCTTACTATATATACATTTGCATTTAATACATCTTTTAATGTTTTGCTAAGCTCTGTAAATGACACTGGATTTGAACCTGAGTTTTGAAGAATCCTGTTAATTTTTCTTGTTTTTTCTAATAATAAGCTTGACATCTTATTCTCTCCTTTTTCCTTATAAACATATATTATTAATGAATTTGTGTTATTTTTTTGAATTTTTTAAATTTTCTAAAGTATTTCAATTCCACAAAAAATAATATCATAATTAAAATAAATAATCAAGCTTTTTATTTTTCATAATCACATTCTTTATTAGAACACTTAATTTTCTCAGAATTTTTATTTTTTGATATTACTAAGAACGATTCACACTTTGGACATTTATCTCCGGTTGGCCTATCCCATGAAACGAATCTACATTTTGGGAAATTAGAACATCCATAAAAAATTCTACCTTTTTTTGTTTTTCTAATTATCACATCACCATCAATACATTCAGGACATTTTATTCCTATTTTTTCTAAAATAGGTTTTGTTCCTTTGCATTCTGGATAGTTTTTGCAAGCTATAAACTTTCCAAATCTCCCAAACTTTATAACCATTTCAGAACCGCATATATCACAAATTTCATCAGTTTTCTCTTCTAGTATAATTTTTTCTATATTCTCAATAGCTTTTTCAATAGATACTGATAGTGGTGAATAAAAATCTTTTACAACATTTTTCCACTTAGCTTCACCATCTTCTATCTTATCCAGATTATCTTCCATGTCAGCTGTAAATGTATAATCCACTATTTCTTTAAAATTCTCACTCATTATATCTGTAACAATAAAGCCCAACTCTGTAGGCATAAGTACATTTCCTTTTTTTTCTACATAATCTCTTTGTAGTATTGTAGAAATCGTAGGCGCATAAGTACTGGGTCTTCCTATCCCAAGTTCTTCTAGTGTTTTAACTAAGCTAGCTTCATTGTATCTGGCAGGTGGTTGAGTAAAATGTTGTTTTGGGTCGACTTTTTTTACAGGAAATACGCTTCCTTCTTTTATTTCTGGCAGTATCGTTTCCTCTTGCGAGCTAAAACTGTACACTTTCATAAAACCATCAAATTTAAGTTTAGATCCGCTAGTTTTGAATAAATATCCATCAACTAAAGCACTTATGTTTTGAGAGTCATATATCGCATCTGACATCATAGTAGCAATAAATCTCTCCCAAATTAATTTATATAACTTATACTGCTCTTTTGAAAGTGAGTCTTGAATTTCATCTGGAGTTAAATCTACATATGAAGGTCTAATACATTCATGAGCATCTTGAATTTTCTTTTTAGATTTACTTGTATTTTGATATTTTTTATAATATTTGTTTCCAAAATTTTGACTTATAAATTCTTTGGCATTCTCTTGAGCCTCGTCTGAGATTCTAAAAGAATCTGTTCTTATATATGTTATAAGTCCAAGGCTTCCTTTACCTTTAATATCTATTCCTTCGTATAGTTGCTGTGCTACTATCATAGTTTTTTTAGTTGTAAATGATAACTTACTTGAAGCTTCTTGTTGTAAAGAACTTGTTGTAAAAGGTTTAGGAGCAGTTCTTTTTCTTTCTTTTTTATCAACGCTTCTAATTATTAAATCTTTACCATCAATAGATTCTAAGACTAAATCTACTTGTTCTTTATTTTTTAAATCTATCTTTTTACTCTCGTCACCATAAAATTTAAAATCAACTTTAATTTTTTTATCAATTTGAGAAGTGACGTCTATTGACCAATATTCCTCAGGCTTAAAAGCTGTAATCTCATTTTCTCTATCACAAATCAACTTAGTTGTGACCGATTGAACTCTACCTGCGCTTAATCCTTTTCTAATTTTAGCCCAAAGTATGGGACTGATTTTATACCCCACCAGCCTATCAACTACTCTTCTAGCTTGCTGAGCATCAACAAGTGGCTTATCTATTTTTCTAGGATTCTTAATAGCTTTTTTTATTGCATCTTTAGTTATTTCATTAAATTCTATTCTAATTGACTCATCATCATTCAAACCCAATAAATAAGCTAAATGCCATGATATAGCTTCACCCTCTCTATCCGGGTCAGTAGCTAAATATATCTTATCAGATTTTTTAGCTTGTTTTTTTAGTTCACTTACTATACTACCTTTCCCCCTAATAGTAATGTATTGTGGTTCAAAATCATTTTCAACGTCAACGCCTAATTTGCTTTTTGGCAAATCTCGAATATGACCTACTGAAGCTTTTACAGTATAATTTTTACCTAAAAATTTCCCAATAGTCTTAGCTTTCGCAGGCGATTCTACGATAACCAAATTTTTTCCCATTATTTCACCTCAAATATTTTAACTTCTTCTTTTATATACTATAAACAATACGAATCTATTTATATATTTAAAAATCAGTTTTGTCAAATAAAAATAAATTAATTTTACTTAAAATCAATTCCTAATTCAGAAATAACTACTAAAAATAAATTATACTATTATTTCTAGAATATTATTATTTTGAATTATGAATGCTTTATGGATTATATATTAAAAATTAAATTATATCAATACAGTTTATTTACTTTATACTAGCAATATGTCCATCATAGTTTATAATAGATTTAATGTCTAAAATATTTAATACACCTATTACATCTTTTATATTAATAGCAGTATTTATGGATATTAAATCTGCTGTGCATAAACCTTTTGTTCGTATATAATTATATATATTTTTTTCTGTTTCAGATAAATTATCAATGTTTTTATCATCTAATTCGTAACTATTAAAATTCATGTCATACATTTCTAAAATATCATTTGTGTTAGTTACTAATTGTGCTCCTTGTTTAATCAAATTATTAGTTCCAATACTAGAAACCGAATCTATACTTCCTGGTATAGCAAAAATATTTTTTCCTTGCTCTAATCCAAAATCTGCTGTAATCAAAGTTCCACTTTTCATACCAGCTTCTATTATTAATATCCCATCAGACAAAGCACTTACTATTCTATTTCTATATGCAAAATTCACTGGTAAAATAGGTTTTATATCTGAATATTCGCTTATGACTAATCCACCTGAGTTTATGACTTTTTCCATTAATTTTGTATTTGTTTTTGGATAAGGCTTACTTATAGAAGATCCTAAGACACAGATGGTTTTACCATCACTCTCCAAAGCCCCTTCGTGGGCATATTTATCAATGCCTGATGCCATACCACTTATAACACAAAAACCTTTTAAAGATAATTCTCTTGAAAATTTCTTAGTTGCCCAAATACCATAATTCGAAGGTTTCCTAGTGCCTATAATAGCCATAGATAAAGTATTTAAAATATCCAAATTCCCCTTATAAAAAACCATTCTAGGAGCTTGAGCTATATTTCTGAGTTTCTGCGGGTATTTTTCATCAAAATATGTTAAAACACCCAAATTATTTTTATAAAGATATTCTTCTATTTGAGTAAAAGAAGAATATTTTGATATATACATTTTATTATCAATTTCACTGCAATTCGAAATACTAATCATATCTTCATAAGTTGGTATATAACCCTCATCATTTATACTAGAATCAATATAAGCAAGTTCTTCAATATTACATTTTTTGAATAACGATAAAAATATTTTTTTTCGGCTCATATGCAATCCTTTCGTTTTTTTTGAATATTTAGTATATTTTATTTAATTTAATCCCAATATTTATGAAATGTTTTTCTAAAATTAAGGGCTTCGGCTATATGGTTTATTTCAATAACATTACTAGCTTCTAAATCTGCTATCGTCCTAGATACTTTTAAAATTCTATGATAACTTCTAGCAGTTAAATTACTTTGTTTAAAAGCTCTTTCCATCAAGTCCTTAGCTTCGCTTGATAGTAAACAATATTTCAAAACTTGCCTTGAATTCATTTGACTGTTATAGTTTATTTTTATTGATTTAAATCTTTTTTCTTGAATTGAAATAGCATTTATTACTCGTTTTTTTATTGTATTTGAATCTTCTTCTGGGGCAAGCTCAATTAAGTCTTCATATGGAACTGGTGATGTTTCAACAAAAATATCCATTCTATCCAACATAGGGTTTGAAGCTCTAGATAAATAAGATTTAATTTTATGTTCATTGCATGTACAATTTTTATATGGATTCATGTAATTTCCGCAAGGACATGGATTCATTGATGCTACCAATATAAAATCGGATGGATAAGTATATTTGTTATTTAATCTAGAAATAGAAACCTTTTTATCCTCTAAAGGTTGTCTTAATCCTTCTACTAATTTTTTATTAAATTCAAGAAACTCATCCATGAACAGTATCCCCTTATGAGCTAAAACAACTTCTCCTGGATTGCTGTTATGCCCTCCTCCAATTAAAGAAGCATATGTAATAGTATGATGTGGCTGACGAAATGGTCTTTTTCTTAGTTTTATTTCAGGTGGAATATGCCCCAAAAAACTATATATCTGGCTCACTTGAATAAATTCTTCATTATTAAGTTCAGGCATTATTGTATTAAATCTAGAAGCAACCATTGTTTTGCCTGACCCAGGCGGACCAATCATAAGCAGATTATGGAAACCTGCAGCTGAAATTTCTGCAGCTCTTTTTACTAATTTACAGCCTTTCACATCTTTAAAATCTATATGATTATCATTATCTTCATAACTTTTACTCTCTTGGTCAGGGATATATTCTATTGATTTCTTACCTACTAAATAATCATATACTTCATTGAGTTTTTTTGCTGGCAGTATATCTATATCTGGAATCATTGAAGCTTCCTGCAAGTTATCAAATGGTATAAATACTTTTTTTATTTTAGGATTATTTAAAAGTCCAAGTATCAATGCCGTACAAGCTTTTATAGGTTTTAAGTTGCCATCTAAAGATAACTCTCCTAAAAAGGCAATATCTTCAAATTTTTCTTCCGGTATATTTTCAACTTCTCGAAGAATTCCTAAGGCAATAGCTAAATCATAATGTGAACCTTCCTTTTTTATATCTGCAGGTGATAAATTAACTATTATTTTTTTATTTGGATATCTAAAACCACTATTGCTAATAGCAGATTTAATACGTTCTTTAGACTCTTTTACTGCTGCATTTGGTAACCCCACTAAAGAAAATCCTGGCAATCCTTTAGTCATATCTGCTTCTACTTCCACAACATAACCTTGTATTCCTGATGTACCTGCAGAAAATATTTTAAAAAACATATTAACCCCCTTAAAAACATCCCCTAATATAATTAATATTTTTTGTGTCATAATATATTTCAATAATATCAAATGATATCTCATTATAAAAAAAATTACTTTGATTTAAATATATTTCAGCTGTTTTTCTAATTTTTTCTTGTTTTTTATTATCTACTGCTTCATATGCAAATCCAAAGTCTCTAGACGTTCTAGATTTCACTTCAATAAAATGTACAACATCATTTTTATAGGCAATGATATCTATTTCTGCAAATTTTATTTTATAGTTTCTATCCAATATATCAAATCCATTTTTCATAATATAATTAGCAGCAATATCTTCTCCTACCCTTCCCTTAATGTAGTTATTTGATTTCATCAGAATCAACTCCTGCTATAAATGCTAATATTTGAGCTACAGCCTCATAAAGTTCTTCAGGTATAAATGAATCAATTTCCATTGCACTTAGCTGACCTGCTAGTTTTTCATCTTGATATACAGGTAT
This sequence comes from uncultured Peptostreptococcaceae bacterium, assembly GCA_964521745.1. Taxonomy (GTDB): domain Bacteria; phylum Bacillota; class Clostridia; order Peptostreptococcales; family Filifactoraceae; genus Acetoanaerobium. Next base: position 2,513 of record CAZFTH010000009.1, on the reverse strand, counting down.
CGCATTTTCTTTTGCCTTTTCAATTATTCTCTTAGCTACCTCGCCTTGTCCCTTTCCTACAATCTTAGGAGCTACAAATTCATTCATATCGTATCTTAATGCAACAGCAGTTTCCTTGCCTTTAATTTTTCTTTTCATAAATCACACCCAAGTTTCAAAAGATTTTGAGTCAATATTTTTATACACCACATCATCTAAGATTTGCGAGTCATTGACATTTTGAATTTCCGTTGACAATAAAACACCTGTAAATCCTATAGAATTTAATCGTTCTTTCAGTACAGGGATAGCCTTTTTAAATTCATCTTCGACTTCTTTGCTTTTTGTAGCTATATTAACAGAAATATTGTTCATATCTTTGTAGTTTAACATCGCTTTAACATTTCCTAGCCTATGAGTTTCAATTGAAAATGCTACAGTTATACCCTCTTCTCTAGTCTTACTTTTTTTATTTTTTTTCATATAATACTGAGCTATATTTTCATATTTATCAATCTGAAAAGGAAGCACTTGATAAAAGATATTCTTCGATAAATCCTTTAAAAGCTCTAATTTCGGCATAATTTCCTTCTCTAGCTTTGTAGCTTCTTTCGAGCCCGGCTCCAATGAAGCTAATATCTTCTCAAGCTCAGATTCTATTTTATTTAAATCTAGTTTTATATCTTCAGCTCCAAGCTTAGTTTTTAAATCTAGTTTTTTTACTACCATATCCACTAAAGCAGATTGCTGTTGTATTTTTGTGCTATCGTTTTCCTTATCTGTTAATTTATTTAAATCAATATTTTTGCTGTGGATATCATCTTTAGGTTTAAATGCTAATTCTTTAAATAAGTCCTCTGGAGCTTTTGAAGCTATATTACTCGCTTCTAAAGCTTTTCCTTCCTCTGACTTCGTATTTAAATTTAATTGTACATTTTTATTATCTATTACTAAGGCTTTTATATCTAAAATATCTATATTCTTGTCAATAATTTTTTGTTCTATATTAGCCATAGCCTTTAAATTCTTGGGATTCACTTCTAAATTCAAGCTTTTTAGTATGATAATATCTTTTAATCCTAATTCTTTCGGTAAGGTTGATTGCTGAGATGACTTATTGACATTAGTAACTTCTTTACCGTCTTGGAACAGTCTAACAATATTATCTAATGGCATATCCTCTTGTTCTGCTGATAGCTCTCTTTGTAAATTTTGAAGAATTTTAAGTGATAAAGATAAATCCTTAATTTCCTTAAAGCTATCTATAGTAACTGGGATTCCAGATTTAATCATTTGTCTTACTATTTCTTTGTTTTCTGGATTAACAGTTTTTCCAAGCTTAGTCAGTAAATCTTCGACCTTTAAATCCTTGATAAGATTCTGCTTTTTTTCATCTAGTTGAGGTTTTAAAAAAATTTGACCTTCTTCATTAAATAATACAGTAAAAAGCATTTCTTCCCCAATGAAATTTTCCATTGGTATAGTAGTGTTCGCAACAAATTCTTTACCAGTCGACGTTTGGATGAGTACCATATTTTGATTTACATCAATTACTCTACCCCTTACGTTTTCTCCTCTATTATTAAATTCAAAAGAATCAATATTACTCTTATTAAGTATTAGTTCTGGGCGTATACTATTAGAACCTATATCTATTCTCAAAATATCACCTTTTTCTTAATATATATTCTTCAAGAAGCTTAATCTATGAATCGGCGTAATTCCATATTTATTTATAGCTTCAATGTGTTCTTTAGTACCATAACCCTTATGTTTATCCAATCCATATTGGGGATAAATCTCTGCATATTGTTTCATAATCTTATCTCTTGTTACTTTTGCTAAAATACTAGCACATGCAATAGTGATTGATTTAGAATCTCCTTGCACTACACTTTTTTGAGTATAATCAACATCTTTTATTGTTTGGTTTCCATCAACAATTATAAAATCAGGTTTTTTTGTAGCCATTGCTATGGCACGTTTCATAGCTAAAAATGTTGCATTAAGTATATTCATTTTATCTATTTCATTATTATCTGAAATACCAATTCCATAAGCTATATCAGAATTAACAATAATATCAAATATTTTATCCCTATTTTTTTCACTAATTTTTTTAGAATCATTAATTCCCTGAATCATAGGATTTTTATCAAGTATAACGCAAGCTGCAACTACTGGGCCCGCTAATGGACCTCTTCCTGCTTCATCAATCCCTCCAATTTTCTTATATCCAAGATTTAATAAAGAATCTTCTATAACAAACATATCTTTTAAACGCTCTTCTTCTTTTCTAATTGCATCCATTTTTTTTGATAAAGATATTGCAATTTTCTTTACAGATTCTCTTTTATCTTTAGATAAAATATTTATATAACTCAAATATTGATCGTAGCTACTGGTTTGCACTATATCTTTAATCTCTTTTACACTTAATTTTTCCATAATATACCTCATTTTTTAGTCTTATAACAATATTATCAATAAAAACCAATAAAAAAAAGCCTCACTTTAATTAAGGCTTATCTTAT
>CAZFTH010000008.1:0-21990 GCA_964521745.1 uncultured Peptostreptococcaceae bacterium | reverse complement strand
TAGATGAAAAACTAAAAAAGCCTGAAGTAAAGCTATATGAAGATAAATTAATCATAACTATGCCTAGGCAAGATAAGCAAACAATAAAAGATGCCATTTGGTCATGGTATAAACAAGAAGCAAAGATGACTATAGCTGATAGAGTAGAGTATTATAGCAGGTATTTCAATTTAAAACCAAATAATATCAAGATAAAAGCTCAAAAAGCTAGGTGGGGAAGCTGTACCTATAAAAATGATTTGGCTTTTAACTACAAACTAATAATGGCGCCTCCTCATGTACTTGATTATGTAGTAGTACACGAGATGTGTCATATGGAACATAAAGACCACTCTAAAAACTTTTGGAATAGAGTGTCTTCAATCATGCCAGATTATAAAGATAGAAGAAAATGGCTAAAAGAGAATGGATTCATAATTCAGTCATAGTATCTACTAAAGTGATTAATAGACTATGTGAATCTTATGATTTACCCCTATTTTTTGAAGGGAATATAGAAGATAGAGTAGAAGTAGCAGAATTTATAAGATGTGTGGTAGTTAATGTGTTTGAAAATCGAAAACTATGATGCTATTAATAAAATTACTCAGAAATGAATTAAGAAAAATATTTACTAGCTTAAATTAAAGTGGTATCATAGTAAAGTAGTATTTTAGCTAAAAAGTGCACCCATAGCTCAGCTGGATAGAGCTGCAGTTTCCTAAGTTGACGATTCTTTATGAGATATAAAACTTAAAAGTGTTGAAATTTCAATGTAAATTGAGAAGCAGAATTTAAACTCTAGCTTCTTTTTTGTTTTTTGCATCAAATCTGAATCAAAAAATTCTAATACTTTTTTATAGTTGCTGAAATTTTGTATTTTTGCAGCAAAAGAGTTAATGATTAAAAAGCCATACTGATGAAGCTATAATCATAAATATGGCTTATATTTTACATAAGATAGATTCATCACTTCTATTTTTTCTTTGGTAGTTTCTTGGGTAGTACTACCAAAGAAATTAGTAGATTTCGACAACAACTTGTTATTCTTATGAAGAATAATCCTAATATAACTGCAGAACATATAGCAAATGAAATTAAAGATATAACAGCAGATGGAGTACGCTATCATATAAGACATTTAAAAACTCGTGGAATTATAATCAGAGAAGGCTCAACTAAATCTGGAAAATGGGTAGTACTGAAGTAGAATAAAATAAGAAAATATATGAAAGTAAAAGTGATTGGAGCAAAATCTAACCACCTTTTTAAGCTTTCGACTAGTTATTTTGAATGAATTTTCACTATAACTTATCGAAATGTTTATGCGTTTGTCTTTTTGGGGAGTATATTTAGAAGCATATACGAACGAAAAAGATTAAGTAAATAGGAGTGGATTATATTGAAAAAAGAGAACTGGGCAACAGATTTTCTTACAAATCTAGCAAAAATTTATGCGGATGATGTAGAAGTAATTGAAATAATAGAAGATACTATTAATGGTTATGGAGACTATGTGGCGTATGTTCACAAGATGGAATCATTAAAACCTATTTTAAAGATAAAGTTAGGTAAAGATGAATACAAAAATGCAGTTGAAGAAATGGATGAAAAAAGAACTAGAATTCACAATGCAGCTATAGCATCAACTAAAACCATCAACAGGCTATGTGAATTTAATGAATTACCCTTGTTTTTTCAAGGGAATATAGAAGATAGAGTAGAAGTAGCAGAATTTATAAGAGATGTGGTAGTTAATGTGTTTGAAAACAGAAAACTATGATGCTATTATTAATATATAGTTAGAAAGTTCGGAGGAAATGATTAAATCAAAAATTGCCGAGGGTATTTTTTTGAAAAACAAAAATGTATAAAATTTAAACCATTGATATAAAAGGAATACAAGGGTGAAAATCGATGCGGAAAAGAGGCGAATATACATGAAAATGTATAAATATAATATGGATTTTGGAGTAGTAAACAATAAAAATATGTCCTATAATAGTTGCAAATGCTATACCAAATGTTAAGACGGGTAAGAACCCTGATTCCATTAAAACAAGGATAGAAACTTCGGCATCAACTATCTTATAAGTTGCTTTTACTTGTGTCAGTAAGAACCCTGATTCCATTAAAACAAGGATAGAAACGAATGTAATGGCTGCTGAAGTTACTGGTGGAAAATCTTTAGACTATGTAAAAGAGTATTTGCCGAATAGTTACAAGGCAATGCTTGAAATCATAAAGGGGGCAGAGTAAATGAAAGAATTAATTAAAGCTTTGAAAAAGTATGAAGAAATGTTTGAGGATGGTTTTCCGACATTCTCGATGTCAGGGCTTGAAGAAAGTGAAATGTTAGAAATAATAAACAAATGCATTGCTGAAAAAAAAGATGTTTACGAGCTGGGTTATTTAAGCTTAGATATAGGCGTGGAGTATTAAGTAAGAACCCTGATTCCATTAAAACAAGGATAGAAACTGTGAATAACCCAGAGCCTAGAGAAATGGCTAGGACTATTGGTGAAATCATCGAGCGTGAATATAAGAAAAAATTTGGAAGGTAGGATAACCAATGAATAAGCAGGAATACATCGAAGAGATGAAGAAACGAGGTTGGAATATGCAAACAATCGAGGAGGAATTGGAGTTTATAGAAGAGCAGAAAGCAAATGGGTTAAAAGTAGATTACGAAATGTTTTTGTTAGAAGCTCCAATTTTAGATTAATAATTAAGTAAGAACCCTGATTCCATTAAAACAAGGATAGAAACCCATTCTCTTTACTTCTCATAGCATCTCTACTTTTCCTTTTAAGAACCTTGATTCCATCAAAACAGTAATAAAAAATTTTTTTACTATATAATTTTCTCTTTTTAATATTCGTGAAACTCTAATTCCATTAATTTTAGGAGTGTGTAAAGTTATGAAATTTATTCAAATGATTAAGAGTTCAATCCAGAGAAAAAAATCATCACATATCCCAATGAAAGAAAACAATCAAGAAAAAGAAAACAATAATTAATAATGAGGTTCTTTTATATAAAGATGGAGAGTTGGAAATTCCTGTAAAAATGAGTACGGATAAAGAAACTGTTTGGTTACGAGCAGAAGAAATGGCTGAGTTATTCGATAGAGATCGTTCTGTAATACAGAGACATATAAGAAATATAATAAAAGAAAATGAACTTGAAAAAGAATCAACTTGTGCAAAATTTGCACAAGTTCAAAATGAAGGTGGAAGAAAGATAGAAAGGACATTCGATTATTATAACCTTTTACAGATGGATGCAAGAGAATAGTGGCTAGCGTTTTTTTATATTTTTTAAACAAGAATAAGCTTTTATTTAAGGATGGACAGAAAATTATTTCTGATAGTACATTGGTAGCAATAACGCTATTACTAGCTGAGTCAAAACCTGAGGAAAAAGAAATTATGATTAATATTATTATGAATTTTCTGCAATGGTAGATGAAAAGGTGTATAAATAGATACAGGGAATTTTGTGATTATAGTGAACTCAGTTCATTAAATAAAAAAGAGAGGAAGGGCTTAGGCTTACCTCTCTTTTGTTATATTGAAGGAACCGATTATTAGAAGAATTTCTTGAGTTCCTCTTTCTTTTCTAAAGAAGATTCCCACTGTAAAGAGTTGTAAATATCTATAATCATTTGCATATCAGCATGGCCAACGAGAGTAGCTATGTCTTGTATAGAGGCACCTTCTTCACACATTCTAGTAATTGCAGTATGTCTCAGCTCGTGAACACTATAGATTTTGCTAAGTCCTGCTTGTAAGCAGATTGCCTTCAATGATCTTGAAATGTTTGACTGAGTTAAATACTTACCGTTTTTTGTAACGAAAATAAAGTTATGGCCTTTATTTTCACTCCATTCTTTTCCTAAAATCTTGTTTTTTTCTGCTCTTTTATCTCTGATTTCTATTTCATCCTTCAAAAAACTAACCGTGCTATCTGATAAAACTATTTTTCTAATGGAAGTCTTATTTTTTGGTAGTTTAAGTTTACCAGTTATTTTATTATCTGGAACATTATCAGTTAGATATTTTATAAATTTTGGATCTTTACTATCTTCAACAGCAAATTTCTTTTTATAAGATATTTGCTGGTCTATGGTAATCACTCCTTCTTCAAAATTGACTTTAGATTCTTCTATTGCTATTGCTTCTCCAACTCTTAAACCTGTTCTATAAAGGAAAAGAAAAATATTTTTATATTGAGAACCTTCAATAGCCTCTAAAAACAACTTTCTATCATCAGAGGTCATTGCATTTCTTTCTTTTGTTTTAATAGAGCTTTTAAAACTTCTGAGATCCATTTTAGAAATTGGATTTAAATTGATATACTCATATGTTTCCGCATATTTGAAAAGATTTGTGAAAAGCTGCTTGTATTTCTTAACAGTGCTTTCACTTACGAGTTCTGATTTTTCAAGGAAAAAATCTTTAATATGTCTTGTAGTTATATCCTGTATTTTCTTCTCCATTAATTTAACACCTATTCCATGACAAAGTACTTCTAAATTATGATGAGACTCGGTAGTTAAACCTTCCCCAACTTTTTTTATATCTGTAAGCCACTCTTGGCATATTTCACCCAGAGTAACTGTACTTTTCTCTAAGACTGCTCCTGTCCTGTAATATTCTATTCTCTTTCTTTCTAATTCCTGAGCAACTTCATCATAATTTTTTCTTTTAATTTGGAGCCTAGGACTATCATTTACATAATAGTATACAAAATAACAATCATTTTTAAGGTTGTAATCAATTTCGTTTACATTTCCCCAAAATCCATTCTTAGAATTTCTATTAACTCTTTGCTTTTTGATTGGAGGAAGAGAAGAGTATTGTCCAATTTTTTCTATTTTCATATAAATTACTCCTTTTCAAATTTTACTTATATATACAAAAAAACATAAAAATAAAAAATCTTTTTAGACACTCTTGATTTCTGCGTGAAATCTATAGGCAGAAAGTCAAGGAGGAATTTAAAATGGAAAAAGTTAAGTCATTAAATTTATTAACGGTGCAGGAAGCTTCTAAGCTTGCAAGTGTATCTAAAAGTCATCTTTATCATGCTTCGGCAGCTAAAAATCTAACAAGCATAAGAATTGGCGGCCTTCTTAGATTCTCTAAATTAGATTTAGGTATTCATGAAGATGATGAAGTACAACAAGATTTTCTAATGACCGTTAAGGAAGTTTCTAAGCTATTAAAAGTAAGTACATGCTGGGTATATGAAAATTCTGAATTACTAAAAATAGCTGAAGTCAAACATGGCAGAGCTAAAAGGTACTCAGCACTCAAGCTTCTCAAAATCATTAATCAATCTAGAGAAGAAAGAAGAAGTAACAATGCAAATGAAGAATCTAGTTGGGATCCAACAAAGGGAAGAAGAATAATTTTTCCAGGATGCCCAGGATATTCAAAAGTAAGTTAAAAAGCTCTTAGTGAGCTTTTTTATTTTGCTCCAAACTTGCCTCAAGTTCAGCAACTCTTCTATAAAAAGTATTAGGCTTAATTCCCAAGTCTAGCATAAAGTGTTTACTGCTAAGTTTTTCACTTTTCCATTCCTTATAGAGCCTCTGAAATTTTTTCTCATCTATCTCAATTGCTTTTCTTCCCCGATACTTTCCTTTGGCTTTTGCTATTGCAATGCCTTCCTTTTGCCTTTGGAGTAGATAATCTCTTTCTAGCTGTGCGACGGCTCCAAATATCGTGAGCATAAATTTTCCAGTTGCTGATTCTGTGTCTATATTTTCTTTTTGACTTACAAACTTAACCCCTTTTTCATCTAACTTCTCTATTAAATTAAGAAGATCTTTGGTATTTCTAGCAAATCTACTAATACTTTCTACTATTAATGTGTCTCCATTTTGAATTTCAGACAACATTCTTTGAAGCTCTGGTCTGGAAGTGTCTTTTCCGCTTTGAACATCTACATAGATTCGATCAACACTTAATTTTTCCATTATCACTTCCTGCCTGTCTAGTTTCTGGCTTGATGATGAGACTCTCATATATCCAATTTTCATTTTTATTTTCCACCTTTCTTTCAATAGAGTTAGGTTTTGTTTTTGAAATATTTCAAAAGAGAAATATAAGTCTATTGAAATGAAATTTATCAATCCTTTTGATATTTCAGTAGAGTGTACTCTAATGAAACGATTTCACTATCTACTATAATATTGCGGCTTTTTGATTTATATCTTTCTAGTTTTTTTGAAAAAAGTTCAAAAAAAGAGAAAAAAATTAAATTTTTTCTCTTTTGACTAGATTTTATGCAGTCAAAGCTGCAACGCACAAACTTTTTATCAAATCCATAGAATCTACATCATCAGGATTACCATACAAAGCAATATTTACAAGAAAATCAAATATTCTGGTCTCCGTATCTAAAAATTCAGCTATATTCATATTTGATGAAACCTTATAATAATCGGTGAGCAGTAAAGATAAACAATATCTTAGATTACTATACCTGCAAAGATAATTTTGCAATTTTAGTTCTTCATCTCCGATTTCCCTAAGGAAGCTATCGATTATAGAGCTATCGTTCATATTTGAGTACGATAATAAAGTATAAAAAACAAATTCTATAGAGCTATAATCCCTTTGATATACAAGATAAGTCCTACATAAATTTTTTAACTCCTCAACACATTCTTTTCTTACTTTTAATGAGTTCTCCATAAAAACATCCAACCTTTCATTATATTACACGCAGAATAAAAAATAAAATAAAAAGTGTTTTTCGTTGATAAAAAATTTTTGGGAGTTAAAATAATCTTTATAGCCAAATGCTCATAATGTGTCCATTTTGTATGATATAATTAAAAATATGAGCATAATTGGGGATATAATGGATAAAAATCAATATATATTCAAAGGGATTCAAAAAGGGAGGAGAAAAACTTATGGGGAAAAGGAACCTTACAGAAGAAGATATTAAAATGCGGTACATAACTCCAGCTATAATTAATGCGGGATGGGATAAAAAACAAATACGATTAGAATATTCTTTTACTGCAGGGCGTATCATCCTAAGAGGAAATATTACTGCTAGAGGTAAGCAAAAAAGAGCAGACTATCTACTTTCATATAAAAGTAATTTTCCATTAGCCATTGTAGAAGCCAAGGATAATAATCATCCAGTAGGAGCAGGACTGCAGCAAGCAATAGAATATGCTAAAGTTTTGGATATTCCATATGTTTATGCGTCAAATGGTGATGGATTTGTAGAGCAAAATCTAATAACTGGCGAAGTGAAAGAACTAAAACTAGAAGATTTCCCATCTCCAGAAGCCTTATATAAAAGATACAGAGTAGATAAAGGAATTGATGAGGCTGAAGAAAAGGTTATCCTTGAGCCTTATTACTATATACCAAACTATAAAACACCTAGATATTATCAAAGAGTGGCTATTAATAGAACTGTGGATGCAGTTGCAAAAGGACAGCAAAGGGTACTAGTAGTTAGTGCCACAGGAACAGGAAAAACATATATGACTTTTCAAATTATATACAGACTTTGGAAATCAGGACTTAAGAAGAAAATCTTGTTTTTGGCTGATAGAAATGTCCTCGTTGACCAGACCATCTCTGGAGATTTTAAACCTTTTGGCGGCAAAATGACAAAGGTGCAAAAGAGAAATCTCGATAGTTCTTATGAAATATATTTAGCCCTATATCAGCAGCTTGCTGGAGATGACGGAGAAGAAGCCTACTTACAGTTTCAGCCAAACTTCTTTGACCTTATAGTTATAGATGAGTGCCATAGAGGAAGTGCAAAGGAAGAATCTGCATGGAGAAAAATCCTCGATTATTTTTCATCGGCTACCCATGTAGGCTGTACAGCCACGCCTATTGAAACAAAAGAAGCTTCTAGTACATCTTATTTTGGTGAGCCTATTTATGAATACTCCCTAAAACAAGGCATAGAGGACGGATTTTTAGCTCCTTACAAGGTAATTCGTATTGGGTTAGATAAGGATTTAGAGGGATATAGGCCAGAAGCAGGTAAAGTAGATAAATTTGGATATGAAATTGAAGATAGGGAATACAACATTAAGGATTTTGATAGAAAAATAGTAATAGATGATAGAACAAGAGTTGTCGCAGCTAAAATAACTGAATTTTTGAAGAAAACGGATAGATTTAGTAAAACTATTGTTTTTTGTGTGGATATAGAACATGCAGAACGCATGAGACAGGCCCTTATTAATGAAAATAAAGACCTATATTCTAAAAATGAAAAGTACATTATGCGAATAACAGGAGATAATGATGAAGGCAAAGCACAGCTTGAAAACTTCATTGATGAAGAAATGAAATATCCTGTAATAGCAGTAACTAGTAAACTGATGACCACAGGTGTGGATGCCAAAATGTGTAAACTTATAGTGCTTGAAAATAACATCAATAGCATGACAGAGTTTAAGCAAATAATAGGTAGAGGAACAAGGTTACTTGAAGAATATGGAAAGACATATTTTACAATTATGGACTTTAGAAATGCCAGCAGACTATTTGCAGACCCAGACTTTGATGGTAAACCAGAAGTAGTAATTGATATAGATGGAGATGATCCAGTAAATGACCCTATACCTGATCCAGAACTTCCAATTGATGAAGGGGACGAAAACCCTAACCCTGGTGATGATGGAGGCAATGGTGGCATAAGCGAAGAAGGTGGAGAATATGGTCCTGGAGATATTCCTCCATTTGGTGAAGGAGAAGGAGAAGATAAGCCTAGAAAGTATTATGTAGGCGATATAACAGTTAAAGTTTTGTCTGAGAGAGTTCAATATGTAGACAAGGATGGAAAACTCATCACAGAAAGCCTTATAGATTACACTAAGAAAAACATCCTACAGCAGTATTCTAGACTTGATGATTTTCTTAGAACCTGGACAACTGCAGAGAAAAAACAAGCAATCATTGAAGAATTACAAGATGATGGAGTTCTACTTGATGCAGTAAGAGAAGAACTAGGAAAAACTGAGCTAGATGATTTTGACCTTATCTGTCACATAGCTTACGATAAAGCTCCTCTAACAAAAAAGGAAAGAGCAGAGAATGTAAAGAAAAGACATTATCTATATAAATATTCAGACACAGCTCAAAAGGTTATAGAAGCCTTACTTGATAAGTATGCTAATGATGGTATCAAAGACATAGAAGACACAAAGGTGCTTGAATTAAAAGAATTTGCTCAGATAGGAAGCCCACTTAAAATAGTTAAAGCTTTTGGTGGAAAAGAAGCTTATCAAAAAGCAGTACAAGAGCTAGAAAATGAAATATATTACGCATAAAACTAACAACAAAGGTAGGTAACTTAAATGGCTATAAATAATTTTGTAAAAAGAATTCAAGATGTAATGCGAAATGACGCAGGAGTCAATGGAGATGCCCAAAGAATAGAGCAGATTGTATGGATTTTGTTCTTAAAAATATATGATGCAAAAGAAGAACTGTGGGAATTTCATGATGATAACTATAAATCGATTATACCAGAAGGCTTAAAGTGGAGAGACTGGGCAGTAGATAAAAAAGATGGAGAAGCTCTCACAGGGGATGCTCTACTTGATTTTGTAAACAATACTTTATTTCCTACTCTTAAAGATTTAGAAATAGACGAAGAAACACCAATGAATCAAATAATTGTAAAATACGCCTTTGAAGATGCCAACAACTATCAAAAAGATGGAGTACTGCTAAGGCAAGTCGTAAATATAATAGATGAAATAGACTTTACGGAGTATAAAGAGCGTCATGAGTTTGGCTTATTATATGAATCATTTTTGAAAGACCTGCAAAGTGCAGGAAATGCTGGGGAATTCTATACACCTAGGGCAGTCACCGACTTTATGGTAAAGGTTGTAAAGCCTGTACTAGGAGAAAAAATAGCAGACTTTGCCTGTGGAACTGGTGGTTTTTTGACTTCGGCTTTAAATGAACTTGATAAGCAAGTAGAAAACTCTCTTGATAATAGAGAGCTATATAGCAAATCGATATATGGGATAGAGAAAAAAGCTCTTCCTCATCTTCTTTGCGTCACAAATATGCTAATCCACGACATAGATGAGCCAAACATACTCCATGGAAATGCCTTAGAAATAGATTACAAAGATTTGCGTAAAATGGAGCCTTTTGACATTATCTTAATGAACCCTCCTTATGGAGGAAGCGAAAAAGACAGTGTAAAAATAAACTTCCCAACTGAACTTAGAAGCTCTGAGACAGCAGATTTATTCATGAATGTCATTATGTATAGGCTAAAAAAGAATGGTAGATGTGCAGTAATCATCCCTGATGGATTTCTATTTGGAACAGATAATGCAAAGTATAATATAAAGAAGAAACTATTTAGCGAATTTAATGTTCATACAGTTGTTAGAATGCCTCATAGCGTTTTTGCTCCATATACATCTATTAGAACAAATATCCTATTCTTTGATAACACAGAGCCAACAAAAGAAACATGGTTCTATAGAGTAGATATGCCAGAAGGCTACAAAAACTTCTCAAAGACAAAACCTATGAAGCTAGAGCATTTTAACGAAGCTCTTAACTGGTGGGAAAATAGAGAAGAAATAGAAGTGGATGGTTTTCCAAAAGCAAAGAAATATTCAGTAGAAGAAATAGCAGCAAAAAACTATAACATAGACCTTTGTGGCTTCCCTCATGAAGAGGAAGTTATACTTGAGCCAATGGATCTTATATTAGAATACCAAGAAAAAAGAGCCTCTTTAAATACTGAAATAGACCATGTACTAGAGAAAATTACTTCTATGCTTGGAGGTAATTAATATGAAGGCACAAGACTTAAAAAATAGTATCCTTCAACTTGCTATACAGGGAAAACTTGTAGAGCAGAGAGAAGAGGAAGGTACTGCGAAGGAATTGTTAGAAAAGATAGAAGCTGAAAAAGAAAGGCTGATTAAAGAAAAGAAAATTAAGAAAGAAAAACCACTTCCTGAGATTACAGAAGATGAAATTCCTTTTGATATTCCTAAGAGTTGGGAATGGGTAAGATTCGGAGAGGTTGTTAATGTAGTGTCCGCAAGGAGGGTTCATCAATCAGACTGGCGTAAATCAGGAATTCCATTCTATAGAGCGAGAGAAATAGGAAAACTATCAGAAACAGGTTATGTAGATAATGAACTATATATTGATGAAGAGTTATTCAACAAATTTTCTGAATCAGGAGTACCACAACCAGGAGACTTAATGGTAACAGCTGTAGGAACTTTGGGAAAAACATATATTGTTAAAGAAGCTGACAGATTTTATTATAAGGATGCTAGTGTAATTTGCTTTGAGAATTTTTCTGGAATTAGCTCTATGTATTTAAAATATATAATGGAATCAAAAATGATGGAACAACAAATAAAGAGTAATTCTGGTGGTACTACAGTAGCAACTTTAACAATGGTAAGGACAAATATGTATGTACTCCCTATCCCTCCACTAGAAGAACAAAAGCGTATCGTAGCAAAAATTGAAGAGCTATTGCCTTATGTAGAACAGTACAATAAAGCCTATACTGAGGTGGAGGAACTGAATAAAAAGTTCCCAGAAGATATGCAAAAGTCAATTTTGCAATATGCCATCAAAGGAAAATTAGTAGAGCAGCGAGAAGAAGAAGGAACAGCAGAAGAACTTTATCAGAAGATACAAGAAGAAAAAGAAAAACTGATAAAGGAAGGAAAAATTAAAAAGACCAAGCCATTGTCAGCGATTACAGAAGATGAGATTCCTTTTGATATTCCTGAGAGTTGGAAGTGGGTTAGGTTGGGAGATTTACTGAACAAATTAACAGATGGTGCTCATAATACTCCAAAATACACAGGAATAGGTGTACCATTTATATCTGTAAAAGATATTAGTAGTGGAGAGATGGATTTTTCAAATACAAAATTTATATCACAAGAAGAACATGAATTTCTTTACAAAAGATGTAATCCTGAACGAGATGATATACTTTTAACTAAAGTTGGGACTACTGGAATTCCAGTTATTGTAGATACAGATAGAGAATTCAGCTTGTTTGTTAGCGTAGCACTTTTAAAATTCAATACTGAAATGATTTTTAATAAATATCTCATGTATGTAATTAAATCGCCAGTTGTACAAATGCAAGTTAGAGAAAATACAAGAGGAGTTGGAAATAAAAATTGGGTTATGAGGGATATAGCAAATACTATTCTTCCTCTCCCACCACTAGAAGAACAACGACGAATTTCAACGAAGATAGAAGAACTTCTTCCATATACAAAACAACTTGTAAAGAAGTTAGATTAATTCTAGAGCAAAGATTAATTGTTAATTATTCTAAGTTTCATGATTACATGGAGTAATTAAATTTATCTGAACCATTAGGAGTTATGTTGAAAAGGAAATATAAATGAATGCCTAGTAGTTATATGAAATCTTACAGATAAAGATTTTATTGGCTATTAGGCTTATATTTTTTGTTCTGAGGGACATATACTATTGATATAACCAAGTCCTTTATTAAAAGTTTTACTGGTTATATATCTTTGTTTGAATGTTTCTATGATATTAGATAATGCATTATAGTATTTAGAAGATAAACATAAACTTATTACAAATAAGACATATTTTTTTATGTTTGTACAACCTTAAACGAAAATATTTCTTGTTTTTGATTTCTATTAACATAAAGTAAAAATATAAATTAGGAATCAATAATATTGCAAACACCTCTATATAGGTACTCTTATGAGTTTCTAAGATAGAGGTGTTTTCTTTTTCTAATTAAGTGAGATTCTGGACTCTTTCTGGATGATTTTCAAGATAATATTTTGATATATCCTTGTATATTTTGTCTACTTCAGTCGTTTTTCTAAATCCTAATATATGGGCTATTTCAGTTGTAGTTAATCCATTTTCTATGAAATGAATTATAGCTATTTCTCTTAAATCATTTGTAGTTATTTTGTCGCAATTGTTCTTTTCACATAATGAAGCAAGTTCGCTATTTAAGTTATTATTTAGAATGGGTGTTGCATTACTACTAAGAAAGATTAATTCAAGATTATACTTTATAGAAGCTGCTTCAATAACATTGATATTTTCTTCTATATAATTTCCTATATGTGATGCGGTTTCATTAGAAAGAGGTATTTTTCTAGAGCTATTCAAGTTATAAACCTTAAATACCATATCTCCAATCTCATTTTTCTCTGAATTCTTGTCTAAATAAAAGCAAAACTTTCCTTCTTCAGTTTCTGGAGACTTTTTATTAGAGTAAATAAGCTCTTTTTGAATAATAAGATAGTAATTGCCATTCTCTTGAATAAAATTATTCTTTGAGATACATATAGCCTCTGAGAATTTTACTCCTGTCTTAATCATTATTTCTAACAATAGTCCATTTTTAGACTCTTTAAATATCTCTAAGTATTCATCTCTTTTTTTATATTTTCGAATAGAAGATTCGCATTTATTTTTATCTTCTTTATTCTCTTCATTTGACAACAGATCATCTATATCCTTTATTGCTTCATAATTTCTTTCAAAAATACAGACTTGCTTGGCTTTAGTTATGATTTTTCTTATTATTGACATGTTAGTATTTATCAATCTTTTTTTAGTTGTACGATTGGTACTTTCGTTTGAAGGTATAATTTCCTTTACTAAATCCTTTACAGTTTCTGCATTTATATCTCTGACATAGATTAACTCAATTTTACTACAATATTCCTTAAAATTTTTAAAATTAGTAATTCTAGTATTTTTGGTAGATTCTTTTATCTTGTCTGATTTATTAGCATTATAGATGAACTCATCAATAAAAGATGAAATCGTAATTGCTTCTTTATTAAGATTATATTCATTATATAAAGATTGCGAAGCTAGAGAAGCTAACTTGGCTTCTAATTCTGTTTTCTTAGGAGCACTTAATTGCTTCTCGACCCCATCTATATATACATTTACCAACCAACACGGATACTTTTCACAAACATAATCTCTCTTAAATATTTCTGAATGCTGATAAAAAGAATTGTATTCCTTATCCATTTCATCATGTTGATAAAAAGAATTACATTCCATAAATCCACCTCGTCCTTATATATTCACTTATACATCAATTATATCCAATTTTACATATCATTAACAATATTTATGAAATTAATTTTAATGAAAAACGATTTTTTGATCCTTTGATAAAACCGTGTAATAGGAGAAGGGTGAAAAAAATAAAACTTCATAAACATATATTTAAAAATATTTATGAAATTAATTTTAATGAAAAACGATTTTTTGATCCTCTGGTAAAACCGTGTAATGGGAGAAGGGTGAAAAAATAAAACTTCATAAACATATATTTAAAAATATTTATGAAACTAATTTTAATGGAAATTGATTTTTTCATCCTTTGATTAAGCAGTGTAATAAGGGAAAGGAGGAATGAAACAAATATTTATGAAACAAATTTTAATAATTGTTTGTACTACTGAAAATTCTAAAAAACTAAGGAGGAAGTAAAAATGGCAAATATTAACAGTAACTTAGATTATTTTGATACTCAAGTGGAAAAGAACTGGCTAAATTATATTAATTTAGATGGAATAACTAAAAGGTATTCAGCAAAAGAGTTTTATGAAGAGATGCAAAATGATCCATCTGAAAGAGTAAGAGCGATTAATTTAATTAATTCTAAAGTACTTTCAACACTTACAATTGGAAGCTTATTTAATGGTGGTTTTACAAATTATTTTATAATCTGTGATCCTGCTTATGGAATTATATGTGATAAATGTAATTCATATGGAGCAATAGTATTGCTTCTAGATCAAAATTTGAAGTCAAATTTTGAGAATAAAGTATTTCTTCCAGTAGGAGAAAATTATATTAATTTTAGCCCTAATCTTTATAGTTTTATATTGCTTCATTATCCTGCGATACCTGTCAATTACAAAACTGATTATTGGTACTGCCCTTACTGCAATGAAATGCATAGATTTGAATATGATAGCGATTATGGTCTTATGTATGATCAGAATGTATTGAAATTCTAGAATAAACTTTCATATATTACAAATACTATTTCCAATGTATTCACAAATTTAAAGTAAAAATCCAAGGAGGATATTTCAACATGATAAAAATATTAAACAAAATCACAAAGAATCAAACGATAGAGGCAAATAGCTTATTTTTCTACAGTATAGATAAAAAAGAAGTTAAAAAGAAAGATTTTAAGAGATTAGATGAGGCAATAAAATTTTTTGAAACTGCAGGAGTAGATGCAAGAGGCAAACTAATTATTACCTTTAGTGGATATATGGATAATCCTTTAGAGATTTATCAAATAAATGAAATTAGAGATTATGTAAAAAAATTATATCAAAAGCATAGCAATTTATTTTACTTCTTATCTGATTATATGACTGCTAATCAATATATATGGTTATGTCTATGCAATATACAAGTGACCAAAACATTATCAAATCCAAGTATGAAAGCTTCAGGATTTAACATAGAAGAGAATTTTTTCTTAATAAACAGTGTGTATGATTCATTTATCAATTATGCAGATTCAATATTTGATTATAGTTATGAATCTAGCTTGTTATTAAGTAGCGTAGTCTTTCTAGATGTAGATACAATAGTTCAGTTTAGAAAAAATAAATGATTTTTAAGTTGATGTAAACCATACCAAGATAATTATAAAGGAGGATTCGTATTATGCAAAATAATATGTCAATTAATTTAAAAGAATTAACACTAGAGGAACTCAATTTTCTTCAAAACCAAATAGTAAAAGAGAAAGATTTAAGGACAAACAATTATTGCATTTACACCCACGGATGTTGTGAAAGGAGTACACATCATTTAAATAAATATAAGCACTATGCTAAAAGGATTACTGCAATAGATCCATCTAAAAAAAATGGCTATGCATTTATAGGTGACTTTTTAAGTGTTGATAAACAAAATTTAGTACCTGAAGGAAGCTATGTAATCGAAGTATGCTCAAATAATTTAACACTATATAGAGTTCATGAAGATAAAGACGAGCTACTTTTAACTGGAAATGATAGGGAGTATGTAACATTTATCAAAAAAGCAAAGGAAGTTACTGGGTTATAGGATAGATATAACTTATATATCAAAGATAATCTAAATTTGAATTATATGGATATGAGATTTTCGCCTCATATCCATATATATAAATCATATAGAAAACAATTCGTGTTTAAACATTCTTAAGGGAAAAGATTTATTAATGATAATAGACAAATCAAATAAAAATCGGAGGAAATTGATATGAAAATAATTATAAGTAATAAAGCTAATGAGCATATGAAACCACATGAGAGTGATTTTTTAGTAAATTGGAAAGATTTAGTTAGAAAATGTGAGAATGAGGACAAGGTTATCGGATTAAAAGGGGATTTTGAAGTAGTTGAATTAGAATTTGATTACCCTATAGGATACTGTAATCTAGTAAGCACAAAGGAAAGTGATGAAATAGTTTATGCAAGAAGAGTAGGAAGAGACAATTATACAAGATTTGTAAAAAATACAACTCCTGATACGACAAGATATTTAACAATAATATTAAAGAAAAATATGAGGAAGCATGATGAATATTATCTGATAACGATGTTTCCAGGTAAGTCTAATTTTAAAGAACCAGAAGATTTGAATATAAAAAGCAAAAAGGAACTAATTGATTCTCTGGAATTCTGGAATAAACATGCTTTAGTGCTTAACAAAGAAATTATAATACCAGAAAGTATAAAAACTTATTGCCCATACAAAAATCTTTATCTAAGTCTAAGCATTTCTTAATTAATAAAATCAAAACTTTTTACCATAAAATCATATATTAACAAAAATATATCATAAGGAGAGAATAATATGGATTATATAAACAAAAATGAACTATTAGACCTTATAAAGGAGAATTATATAAAAATAAAACCTAAAACATGCAGCGAATTTTTTAAGCTGAGGGATAAAAAAATACCATGTCTTCCAACACTACAAAAAATATTTGAGATGACATATAACGAAATACTAATTAAAGCGGGCATTCCAGATACTGATCTCAATTTTGTTAGAAGAGATCAGGAACAATATTTGGAAAAGTTAAAAGAGATTACTGAAGAAATAGGCTATGTCCCATCGGTTAATCAGTTTATAAAGTTAGGATATTCCCCTTCAATTTTAGCAAAGTATTTTGGAACCTATGAAAATGCAGCGAAAATAATTGATTCTGAGTATAAATATAAGAAAAGATTTGAAAAAGTTAATGAAAGTAAAGAAGAACTATTAGATAGGTATATAGAGTATAGTAAAAAAATTGGGAAACCTGCATCTTATAATGATATTTTATGTTCAGGTGAGCTTCCTAGTGTTGGGGTATATAAGCATAGATTTGGAAGGATGGAATTTTTGAAAAAAGAAGCTGGATTTGAGTCGGAAAAACCTTGTAACTTAAAATATGAAAAAAAAGATGTGATGAAGAATTTAATCGCATTATATCTTAACAAAGGGAGAAGATTAACAGTTAAAGAACTTGCTCAAGAATCAAGTATTCCTAGCTATAGCACAATCCTTTACAATTTCAAAACTACAAAAATTAGCAAAGTTTGGGAAGAGATAGAAGGTTATATTTCTAAAATGAATATAAATTTATCGTAGTAACTTATTTGGGAAATTTTAACATTAATGTAAACTTAAAAATAAAATTAAAGGAGAATATAATATGAATATATATCAAGTAGGATCAAAATATGGTGAGTTAGTTGGAGAAGAAGGGATAAAAATTGATGTAACGGATAGTGGAATAATAATGAATGTGAAATTTTTTAATCCAAGCTCCAAAGAAATTAAGAATATAAGTAAGGATAAAATTAAATTGGAACTTGTTAAGAGAAATGGAATATTATTCTTTGTTATTAAATTTGGAAATATGCAATGGATGGATGCTCCATATACGCCTCATTTATCAAAAAACTTATCGCATATTAAAGAAATAAGTCAAAATCAAGGATTTTTATTAAATATAATTCTTGCAGATTCTAGAAATGGTGAGATAAAAAGCATGAGAGCAATTGGAATAAGCAATTCAAAATCCGTTATGCTTAAAGAATTTATTGAAGATGAACTAAAGAAAGAATTTGATATAAGATTATATGATTTAAATTTGAGGAAAGTATATTCTAGATATTCGACTCAAGACTTATTAAAATATAAATTACAATAATTTAATAAAAATGGACCTCTAGATTAAACTATAGAGGTCCATTTTAGTTGCTGGAATATAAATGCTGGTAGTTTACTTCTTTAGGAATGAGAGAGGATTTTCTATATAATCCCTTGGTGCAATTTCTGCTTTACTAACAAGTAGTGGAGCAATATTAAGTGTCTTTAGCTTATCTATATGATTTTTGTAGGTATTTGGCTTATATCTTTTTTTAGCATTCTCAATTCCATACTTATTAACATAATCAAGGAAACTGATTAAACTTTTTCTTGTGGCATCCCTATAACCTGAATATTTTATTATGTTAACAGCAGACTCATATGTGTGATAATTTTCTAGAAAAAGAAACTTGTTAAAATATTTTTCCATGTATCTTTTGAACATATCTTCTTTAAAATAATTTTTAAGATCTCTCTCAACTTTCCATTTTTTGCTGTATTTCATGTAGGAAAAATGTCTACTAAATAATCTGACTTCATACCTCAGTCTGCCCTTTTCATAAGGTTTTACTTGCTGATGTTTATCTACCCTTTCTTTTTCTTTATCATATAGAGTGGCTGAAATTGGCTTCGCTTGAAAATATGCAGTAGTGGAAAATTCGGTAGTCTTATTGTAGTGACCATTTTTTTTAAAGGTTTTTTTACAAAGCTCAAATATAATTTTCTTATCTTCATCAGAAATTAGTGCATCATATCTATACTCTAGTTTTGTTAATGTTAGAAGGTTGTAATCATATTCTCCTAGCAATTCAAATGAGAAATTTGATAAGATATCTGAAACCTTACTAAAATCACTTTCAAGTATATCTGCTTTTTCTAACAAAAGTATAAAATCAGCAGAAACATTTACAAATATTTTATCAATGCTATTAGGGGAATACTTAAGCATATTATCAATATTATCCGAAATCCAAGCAGTTATTCCTTTAAATTGATTGCTTATTTTCTCAAGAACAATATTTAAAGAATTTTCTTTATACTTATTAAGTAAGTAAAAAGTTTCTTTCTTGTTTAAAATATAATAAAATTTAGCGGCATGTATCATGAAGTGGTACCTCCCTAAAAAAGTAGTATCGAAATAAGTTGTAAGTATTATAAATACTAAATAACAATAATAAAAAGAGTAAAAACCGTATATAATTATATTACCTTAAACTAAATTCCTACCCCTATTTCACGCATTGAAACGATAAGTTGTATAAATAATTAAAAAAATCGCTTTTTTTAAGAAATAAATCTAAAAAAATAGCAAAATTAATAATTCAAATAAAAATAGAGAGCTATCCGCTCTCTCTTATATTTCAATAACAGTGTTTACATTTTGAGATATTCCATAAATTATCATTGGCAACAATAAAACGCCTTAAAAATGATTCTAAGGCGTTTTAATAAGGGTTGGGATATATTTAATTGAAAGGATTTGTTCGAGTGCTTATATCTTC
Source organism: uncultured Peptostreptococcaceae bacterium (assembly GCA_964521745.1). Lineage (GTDB taxonomy): Bacteria > Bacillota > Clostridia > Peptostreptococcales > Filifactoraceae > Acetoanaerobium. Next base: position 2,306 of record CAZFTH010000008.1, on the reverse strand, counting down.
AATAGAGTCTAAGAACTTATGAAAATTTATGTTGTTAGGATGTTTGCTAATATAAAAATTTTTAAGGAAGGAGATATTTCTTTTTAAGATTTCAGGTTGGGAAATTACTCTTATAAGGAAAGGTTCTTCATTTATATCTATAACATTGTAAGGATTGTAGGTTTGCAAATGGGCAGTTGGTGTAAGGCGAACAAGGGGGAGCAGATTACTAGTAGTATGCAAATCCTTCCTTAGATCCCGCTTTATTCGCTTTTTAAGGCTAGAATATGTGTCGTAGTAATATATCTCTCTGAAGTGATGCTGTGAATCAATCTCGAATGCTAGGACAGGTTTTGAAAGAAGATTAAGAGTAAAATCTAATCGAAGTGGCTGAGAGTGTTTATCCACTCGTATTAAATCATTTATTTTAAGACTGAGAATTTCAAATGGATTAGTGCTAATGTCCATGGACTTCATATACTTAAAAAAGTGTTTTTCAAATCTAGACATTGCATAAAAGGGGTCTTTATTATTTTTGTTTATTAAGTTATCTAGGTTATTGCTGAGAAAGAAGTTTCCAGTAGAATTATTCTGAACAATTATAGGGGCTTTGTTATCCTTGTATCCAACACCTTCGTAAGAAAGTAAGCCATCTGTTGCCTCACTAAGTTTTCTTCTAACGAGGTCATCTTTTATCACTTTTTTATCAAAGTAACTACACCTAGGACAGGGAATAGAGGTTTTATTTCCTCTTTTAGCAATATGATATTCTCCATCGCACTTTGGGTGATGGAAAACACTTTTTATCTCTCCAGATTGCTCATAATCTTTAACAAATACACAATTATTATCAATTCGCTCACTCATAGAAATCCTCCTCATATATACTAATAAAAGGATAAAATTTACACAAAAATAGTCAAATATTGCAAAACTTTGGCTAAAAATCATTAAAATATAGAATATTTAGGACAAAAATCATCAAAAAGAGGCCTCTAAAGGATATTTCTAAAATTTTTTATAATTAAAATGGGGAAGTAAAAAAGGAGGGTTTGTTTCAAAAGAATAGTTTGTGCAGGGGATATAATTATTATCAGCTGATGGATATAATATACCCACCTTTCTCAGCAAAAAACACATTAAGCAAAAATAATGATGAATAATTCTTGTTTTTACTAATTTATTGTTATAGAGGAACAATTTAATCGTTAGATATTTACGAAATCTAGATTTAATGCTAAGATAATAACTGTAAATTCTATCTTTAGTCATGTATATAAGAATTGATTCAAGAATCATAGGGAGTCTACTTTTGCATCAAATTAGCATCAAAAATAGTATGTTTTGAGGCAAAAAAGGCTATGAAATGAGATAAAATTGAAAATAGCCAAAATGCTAAAACTATTGAAAACAGTAATTTCAAACCCGTGCACCCATAGCTCAGTTGGATAGAGCTGCAGTTTCCTAAACTGTGAGTCGGAGGTTCAAGTCCTCTTGGGTGCACCATTTCAAGGCTTTCAGAACTATAAACTATTAAAAATATAAAATTTAGCCCTTTTTTAACACATTTTAAAAAATAATACCGATAATTAGACTGCCTAAATATTACTTTAGGCAGTTTTTTGCGTTAAAGGCCTGTTTTTCTTTTGCCTTGGGTATATATAAAATAAGGGTGAAAGCTATGGGAGGTGCATTATGGACGAGTTTATGAAAGAAGCGTTTGAGGGGATAGGATTAAGAGCTGTAGGACCTTTTGGAGCGGTTATAGTAAAAGATAATAAAGTGATTCCGCTTATATATTATGGAGCAACTCAAGATGATGCAAAGGATATAGGGTTTGACGATAGTTATATTTATGAGGTACTACAAAACAAGCATTCAAACGAAAAAATGAAAATATGTCAGATAGATAGAGAGCTGTGCTTAGAGCCATTTAGAAAATATGAAGAGGATGAAGAAAGAACTTTATACTAATTGAATAGAGAAAAGCAGCAAGTAATCGAATAGTTTTCATAAGTTCTGTTAAAAAAGACAGGGCTTATTTTTTTGCATAAATAAACTCTATACTTTAAATAGAAAAACTCAATTTGATATTGATAATACAACATGCTACGCTAAAAACGTGTATGCATAATGTATACATTTTGCGTATAGATATAAGGGGTGGAGATGTAAATGAATTTATATGGAACAAGGAGGTGAAAGAAAATGTTTGAAAACGATATTATAAAAGCTTATGCATTACTAAATATAGAGAGAAAAATTGTTGGGGTTAAGCTGATTAAAAATAAGCAAGAGTTTGATTCCTACGATGTAGTTAATCTTAT
>CAZFTH010000007.1:0-22404 GCA_964521745.1 uncultured Peptostreptococcaceae bacterium | reverse complement strand
AAAGCTCTTTATAAAGCAAAGGAAGCTGGTAGAAACTGTATTGTTTTATACACAGATTAAAATTAAAAAAGCACAATCCTCTTATTGCATTGGTAGAAGGATTGTGCTTTTATTATTAATATAGCAAAGGTTTCGTAATTATTTACAGCTATTATGTTTTTAACAGTTTCAGTATTTAAGCATTTACCATATTCATTTCAATATGGCTCAAAACATCCTTTATTCTCATAGAAGAAATTTGTAAATCCTCATCAGATATTACCTCTAGCTTTGTAAGAAGCTTTCCCGCCTGTTCTTTTACTCCAGCGAGGATTAGTGTCTGCCCATTTCCTTCAAGTAGCTGCTTTATACTTTTAATTGCAATAGCCCCTGTTGAATCCATAACAGGCATATTCATAAGATTAAGAACTATAATATCTGCATCTTCTGATTCTATTTCGAGCTTACTAGCAATAGCATTTGAAACGCCAAAAAACAATGGCCCCTCTACAGTATAAGAAGCTACTTTTTTCCCTCCATTTATTAGAATTGGATACTGCTTTAAATAAACCTCCCCCATACTTAGTACAAATAAAAACATAGATAAAAGTGTTCCGGCTGCAACAGCAATAACCAAATCACTAAATACGGTTAAAAGTGTAGTTATAATTATAACACTTCCCGCACGCTTAGATGCATATGTAAACTTTCTAGTTGCACTGTATTCTACCATTTTTATAGCTGTCCCCATCAGGATTCCACCTAAAACAGCTAGAGGTATTTGTGATGCTAAAGGTGCAAACTTAAGTGTAATTACAAGTAATATTATTCCATGAAGTATACCAGAAAGTCTAGTTCTTCCTCCTGCATTTACATTTACTGCAGATCTTACTATAGCCCCTGTTCCAATAAGTGCTCCAAATAATGTAGCTACAGTATTTCCTATTCCCTGTCCTATTAGTTCTTTATTTGAATGGTGCTTTGTCTTTGTCATCTCATCAACCACAAGGGCAGCTAGAAGAGATTCAATACATCCAAGCATTGCAAGTATTACTCCTGATTTAATTATGTCAGCTAGCTGATTGGCTGGAAATGACGGTAGTCTAAACTGAGGCAGTCCACTAGGAATAGCTCCTACTAATTCTCCTCCAGGAAGTATATATGTACCTGCTATAGTTCCTACAATTAAGGCCACTAATGAAGCTGGAATTTTTTTTGTTAAAAGTGGAAATAAAATCATTATAGCTATAGTTATAATAGCGACTATAGGTCCTGTTTCAAAATAAGGTATCATTTTTAAAAATATCAAAAACCCAATCCCATTTGTAAATCCAACAATTACTGGTTGAGGTATCAAGTGAATATACTTTCCAAGCTTCAAGCCTCCAATTAAAATCTGCGTGACTCCTGCCACTAGCATAGCTGCAAATAAAGCTTCTGCTCCAAATTTTTCGTAAAGCTCGATTAAAACTACTGTCATAGCTCCTGTAGGACCATTAACCTGAGCTGGTGTTCCCCCAAATAACGTCGATAAAATCCCGGTAATTATAGCTGAATAAAGACCTGCTTTTGCTCCAGCGCCTGAAGCTACTCCAAGAGCCAGTGCAAGAGGCAGTGCTACAATTGCCGTTGTAAACCCACCCATAATATCTCCTTTTAGATTTTTTACATCATAGGAGAAAAATGATTTTGTTTCCAAAGCTTACCCTTCTTTCCATAAAATATATTTTAATCTATCCTTTTCAATTCTATAACTTAATGTATTTTTTTGCAATCTTTTAAAAAAACACACTTTAAAAAACCTGCAGTATGCAGGTTTTTTTATAAGTAAAATATATTTTGTATACAATATTTTAAGAAATATTATTAGGACAGAATTTACACGATTGGCAATTATTTAATCTCTTTGACAAATCGCTACAAGCACGTCTGGAAAAAATACAGGGTATCTCTTTTTTTCTAGCTTTTTCTTTTACATTCTCCGTGAGACCATGCTCAATAAAATCATAAAAAACAATAATCATATCAACTTCATCAGGAATGTCATAATTCCTCATACCTTTTTTTCTTCCTGGCCAATGTATGTAATCATCTATTCCGTAGCTATTTAAAGTATTTGGTATATTACCCAGCCTATCTGCCCCAACTAACAAAGCTTTCATAAATAAAACCTCCTTTATTGTTAATGATAATTATTATCATAAATTTATTAATATCATTAGTATAAACTATAGTCAGGTCTGATGCAATATTTTAATTAAAAAAAACTATCCTGCTTGAAGCCTTGCTTCAAGAAAGATAGCTTTTTTATAATTAAGCTGCTAAATCTATATCTTGTAATTTATTTCTTATAGTATTTCTAATTTTAACCAATTCCTCAAATTCATAAAAAAACCTCACTTTTTGTTCCCATACTTCATTTCCTTTTGGCTTATCATTAATAACAAAATAAGCAAAAGACTCTGCTATATCTTCACTCGCATTTGTAGCTGCATAGTCTGTTACAAAAGAATTTTCATGTCTTAGAAAAAATTTATATCTTATATCTTCATTATCTAGCTTTTGAATAATTCTAGCCTCATCAAAAAAATCAGTCCAAAATCTAATATAAAAATCGTTTAGATAAGAATTTTCTTTCATGCTTATATTATCTTCAAAATATCTAGTAGCTACCGGCTCAGAATTATATATAGCTTGAGTATCATTTAATGTAATAATATGGGCTAGCTCGTGTACTATAGTAAAGTAAAACTCGTCATTTAGAGTGTTATCCTTAATATTAATAGAATCCTCTATATCTATTGCCATATACCATCTACTTGCTTTGTCATCTAAATAGTTTACATAAGCAAGACTTTCATCTTTGCCATCGGAATATACAAGAAAGTAATCTAATGATGACAGTAAATCTTCTCCTAAACTAAACTTAATTTCACTCCATATTTTTTCATATAGTTCAATTTCAGTTTCTGAAGGCTGATTTTCTATTATGGGCCACAGCGATTCTTCTAATAAATTTTTCTTAGAACTAAGTTTAAAATATGCTTTTATATCAATTGGGTCTAACAAATATTCCACTAAGATATCGGTGTTAATTTCATCATATGTTGATAGTATAGTCTCAATATCATCCAGATAAGAATATTCATACGTTGATTGGTATTTAGAATACAAATCTTTTATTTCATAAAAATCATTTTCAGATATACTTCCTTCAAGACGAGCAAATAGACCATCAATTCTAGTTTTGTTTTGATTATTCTCATTGATTTTTTGATTTTGCTCGTCTAGAGTAAAAACCACAGCTTCATCTTCAGATAAATATTTATCAGTTAGTCTATTTAGAGCTTTATTATAAAAAGTTCTTAAATTTTCTTCTTTATAAGTAAAATCAAGGGCATTTTTTTCTACCCTTTCTTTTTCAAACTTATCTATTCTCTTATATAAAATTTTTAGATAATCTCTTTCATATGGTTTTATTTCATCTGATAGAACCCCTAAACTTTGCTTAAATTTATTTTCATCCATGCTAACAAAAAAAATATTTAGCATTAATTGGTATACTATAACTAATACAAGCAGAGCTATTGCTATACTAATTTTTTTCATGGACTATCCTCCAATCAATTTATTTAATTCTATATTAGCACTTTTGCTTATAATAAAAGTTATAATATTCTTACAAATTATAATTAAGCTTAAAATAAATTTTATTCTTATATCGAGTTTTGTTTTATTCACAAATTATGTATAATTAATATATTAAACTAGTATTAATTACCTTTACCAATACTAATAGGAGGATATTATGCAATGGATTGAAATAGAAAAGGGGAATTGTAGCGATTGTTATAAATGTCTTCGTTCTTGCCCTTCAAAAGCAATTAAAATAATAGATGGTCGGGCTGAGGTTGTAAAAGAAATGTGTATTGGGTGTGGACACTGCCAAGTAGTATGTCCTCAAAATATAATAAAAATCAAATCTAGACTTAGAAATGTTCAAGCTGCTATAGATGATGACTATAAAGTTATTGCCAGTATAGCTCCATCATTTGTGGGAGCTTTTGATATGAAACATCCTGGTCAGTTCATAACTGCCCTAAAAAAATTAGGATTTTCTGATATATCAGAAACTGGAATAGGGGCTGAATATGTAAAGCAAGAGTATATTAATGCATTAAAAACACAAAAATATAAAAATTTTATAACTAGTTCTTGTCCATCTGCTAATTATCTAATTCAAAAATACTATCCAAAATGCATAAATTACTTAGCTCCTACTGTTTCTCCCATGCTTGCCCATGGAATGCTTATGAAAAAAACTTTACCAAATGCCTTTACTGTTTTTATTGGGCCTTGCATAGCAAAAAAACAAGAAGCTTTTGAATACAACAACAATAATGTTATAAATGAAGTACTTACTTTTGACGAAATAGCAAAATGGCTAAAAGAAAGTAATATAGATTTAAATAATTTAGACCAAGAAGAGTTTGAAAATCCAACTGATATCAATGGAGCATCATTTCCTGTAAAGGGTGGAATTTTTTCAAATTTAAAATCAGTATCAGATATTTATGGTTATCAGTATATGCAAGCTGATGGTGTTGATGCCTGTATAAATATATTAGAAGCTTTATCAATCGGTGAACTTGAAGGAGTCTGTGTAGAGTTAAATATGTGTGAAGGCTCTTGTATAGGTGGTCCTGCTATGCCTAGTGGCCATCCTAACTGCTATGTGATAGAAAAAAGAGTAAGAGATTTTGCTAAAAGCAAGCCTGTATCTTCTGAATTCTCTAGTAGCATAAATTTTGAAAGTTACGAATTAGATAGAGATTTCAATGAAAAACCAATCTTGATGCCGGAACCAACTGAAGATGAAATAGTAGAAATTCTTCACTCAATGGGTAAATACAAAGAAAGTGATCAACTAAATTGTAACACCTGTGGTTACAAAACATGTAGAGATAAGGCAAAAGCTGTCTACTGTAATATGTCAGAAATTACTATGTGCCTACCTTTTGTAAGAAAAAAAGCTGAAAGTATAAGAAATACTATATTTGAATATACACCTAATGCCATATTATTTTTAGATTCAGATATGAATATAATCGAAATCAATCCTAAGGCCGAAGAAATATTAGATGTTCATTTTGATGATGTCCATGGAAAAAATATAGAAAATCTAGTTGGCAGAGATATTTTATTTGATATACGTTTAGACAAGTCTTGTGTAATACACAAAAAATTATGTATAGATTCTAAGGACATCTGTATATTTTTTGAAATGTCTTACATAAATGAAGAAAATGTCTATATGGTTATAATGTCTGATATAACCCAAGAAGAAAAAAATATAAAAGCTCTAAATGCTATGAAAGAAAGAACTCTAGATGCTGCTCAAGAGGTTATAGATAAACAAATGAGAGTGGCTCAAGAAATTGCAAGTCTTTTAGGTGAAACAACTGCCGAAACAAAAATTATTTTAACTAGACTAAAAAAGATTGCTATGGACTAAATAATCCTTTTATTTTTTGATAATAAAATATATAATAGTACTAGTAAAATATGCCTATTTATTATTTTTTGTTTTTAAGGAGTTGCTATGATCAAGAAAAATACTTTTTTTTCTAAATTAAAATTCTTTTTTTTAGGTCTATTATTTCTAGTTATATTCGGAATTGTAGTTGGACTTTTAATAACTGTCTGGCTTGATTCAAAGGAAGATAATCAAACCACAGATGCTAGTACAAAAGAGAAAATAGAAACCATAGAAATAAATAAAGACGATGAAGATGATTCTAAAAACAATATATCAAATTCAGATACAATAGATAACGAAGTAGCTAATATTCCTATTAATGATTCAACTTTATTAATTGGTAGAGATATGAGCGCAGGAGTCTACAAACTTATATCAGATATGCCTACAGCTTTTTATAGAATTTCAACTACCCCTCAAGCTAATTTTATTGATATCAAAGATAATGATGTATTTTCTAACTTCACTTACATTAAAGTAGAAGATGATGAATATTTGACGCTTATAGATGCTAGAGCTGTTTCTATAGAAGACGCCCCTATTAATTCTTTTGAAGATATTAAAAATCATCATAATGTAAAGTATTTAGTCGGAAAAGATATAGAGCCTGGAAGTTATACCATTTCTCCTAGTGAAACTTATGGATTCATTGAAATTTCAAGTGAACCTATCAGCTCACCTGCAAATATAGTTTTAAGTAGCTATATTACAAATTCTATCGATATAAACTTGGTCAGGGGACAGTTTTTTAAAGTATCACAATCTAAAATAACACCTAATTATTAATTAGGTGTTATTTTGTTTCTAATTTTAAAGTTTCAAAGAAAAGATTTTTTTTAGCTTTCCAGTCCTCTATACCAGAAAGAAATTTCAAATTTTCAACTATAAAATTATTAATCTTTATAATATTTTCATTATCAATAAAATCTATATTTAAACTAATCAAAAAACAATCTGCTATCATCAACATTATTTCATCTAGTATTTTTACTTTATCTTCTTCTCTTATATTAATTAGAAAATTGGGATTTTCCCTTAAATCATTATAAAATCTGTCTTTTATATATTTAATAAATCCCTCAAAATCTTCCGCATTATTTCCTAGCTCTATATCAAATATTATTCTAAATAACATATTCCATCTAAAATCTTTATTAATAGCTTTATAAACTGCCTTTCCTACTTTTAATTCAAAATTCCCTTGAAAAAACACTTCTCTTTCAAAAGAAAGATATTCATCAAAATCTAATTTATTTGATATGATTTCATTGAATCTGGTCATTATTTTAGTTATCATTTGAGGATAATCTATATTATCATACTTTCTATCTTTTTTTAGCAGATAGTCTGTAATCAAATCACAAGTATTTCTAAAATCGACAACAAATCCTAGCTTTTTTTTAATCTTAATAGAATACAACTCATATATAGCTTTTGATATCATTGTTTCAAATTGCTTTTTTCTTGAATTCGAATCATAAGAATTCATATCATTTAGGTGGTCATGCAAAATCATAAGCTGTCTATCTATCATAGTTATATTCCCTTTAATTGATGACATTATATCTCTATAAAAATTTTCAATTGGCATATAATTATAATTTTTATATAAAATTTTATGCTCTATTTCCCCCCAAAACATATTAACTAGAGATTTAAGTTGAAGTTCGTAATGAAAACTAGCTGACTCTCCTACTATTATTCCATCTAATCTGTAGATTTCAAATCCATTTTTTTGAATTTGAGGTTGCTTATCTTGTAAGTTAAGTAAAACATTTGGAAATTCAGAGTTATAGAAATAACCATCTTCTCTTCTTGACGAAAATATTTTTTTGATTCCTTTATATAATTTTTCTTCATCTTCAATGAATCTACATTCCAATCTAATTCCTACCAAATCAGAAAGCTCAAAGAAAAAAGCCTTAGCGTCAGAAAAAGTAAGATAATAATTATTTCTCAATATTTTTTCCTTTAGACTCATAGGGGATTTTATTCTGGATGAAACATTTAGAAAATAATCCTTTTCTGCTAAATATTTTTTATAAAAATTTTCTAGTTCACTAGATAATTCTATTAGTTCTGGATAAAATTCATCCAGTATTTTTAGTGAATCATCAACAAAATCAAAAATTTCAAGTTTCACATTTCGCCTCCTCACTAATTAATCTATTGTATTTTCTATAAGCAAATTTAAAACCTGCATCAAATCTATTTCATCTTGATAATTATAATTTTTAGAATCTATTATCCTAAGTTTAGGTCTCGTTGGACTTAAACTATTATACTCACTTACTATAGCTGTTGTTCCTTCATTAAGTATTACCATACTGCCTGGTGGATATAAGATTATATTTTTCACGAATCTATTATATATTTTAGGGTCTAACTTACTAACACAATCTGTCATTAAATTTTCTAAAGCTACATGTACTGGTATTCTTCTTCTATAAACCCTATCAGTAGTCATAGCATCAAACATATCAGAAAGCGTAACTATTCTCAAAAAATCTGGCATCTGTGATGCATTGAGTCCACTTGGATATCCTGTTCCATCTAGCTTTTCATGGTGGTTTAAAATTATAGATTTCGAGATGGAGCTTATTGATGGATCTGATTTAATCATTTTATATCCTAATGTAGGATGCATTTTCATAAGATTAAATTCTTCATGAGATAATAACTCATGTTTTTGAAGTATATGATTGTCTATCTTTGTTTTCCCAATGTCATGCATTAAAGCTCCAAATCCTATCTTCTCACACATAGAATCTGAATATCCATAATCTATTGAATTAATAATAGATAGTATCGCTACATTCACACTGTGAGTATAGGTATTCATATCTGTTCCCATAAGTTCCACAGCCATGTAGGACAACTCATTCTTTTCTTTTATGTTTTTTAATAGAGTATCAACAATATACTCTATCTTTTTTATTTCTTGAATTGGAAGCATTGCATTAGTTTTTTTCCCACTGCTTATATTATCAATTATATTTTTTATGCTAAAGGTTATCATTGCTTTAGTTTCGTCGTCAATTATAGACTCAATTTCTATTCCCTCAGAAATATCATCTTCTATATAGATAAAATAAATATTATTAGCTATAAATTTATTTTTTATGCTCTCTGTTATATCTATTCCTTCATTTAACAACAAAATACCTTTATGATCGTATACTGGTTTTGCCAGTTTAGATTTTTGAGGGATTTTTTGTATACTACATATTCTCATAATAACCTCTTTAATTTAAAATTTTACACCATTTCTAAAATGCTATACCTCTTGTCTAAAGATAAATCTATTACTTTATCATCTAATTTAATGAGCGGCTGATAATTATTAAGTGGTGATACATAAAGAATTTCTCCTATTTCACCAGTATTTAACTTGAGTTTAAAACCTACATAATAATAACCTATGTTTTTTAAAAAAGTCATCAGGACATCAGGAGCAAAATGAGAGTATCCCATCTTACTCATCTCTTTAAAGGTTTCAAAAGGAGTAATTTTATCTTTATATACTCTTTTTGAAGTCAGGGCATCATATACATCTGCAACGGCTAATATTTGGGCAAACTTTGGAATTTGTTTGCTTTTACATCCCAAGGGATATCCACTTCCATCTAATTTCTCATGATGCATTAGAACAGCTTTTTTTACGTCTTCTGGAATATTCTCCATATCTTTAACAATGCAGTATCCTAAATGAGAATGCTTTTTCATTATAGCAAATTCTTCTTCAGTTAGTCTTGTCTTTTTATTTAGAATTTCATTTGGAATTTTTGACTTGCCCACATCGTGAAGTATTCCAGCCAGCACGAGGTACTGAATATCTATTTCAGGAAGCTTCATCCAGCTTCCAATTAGCATTGCATATATTGCAACATTTATACTATGATTATATGTATATTCATCAGTAGACTTTAAATCCTGAATACAGTCTATAAAATAACCCATTTTTTGGGAATTAAGTGTTAGAGAATTAGTCATGTCCATTATCATCTTATCATCAACTGTACCATTTAAAGATATTTCTTTAAGCACAGTTTTCATTACGTCCACATTTTTTAGATATGTTGATTTTATAACTGCATAATCTTGATATTTTTTATCTTTTGTTTCCTTTTTCTTAATATGAACATTATTTATAAAGTACGATTCCATTTTTTGATATATTTTTTCAGAAATATAAGTTCCAGCAGCCACCACTAAAATACCTGTTTCGCTGTAGACATCTTTTTCTAGCTTCTGCCCTATTAAGTTCTTATCTAGTCCCATCATTACCGTATCCAGTATCATTCACCACCCAAACTAATTTTAACTATTTCCATTATATCAAATTTTTTATTAATATAATCTAGTTAGAAAGCTTCAAAAAAATATTGCATTTTTTATAAATTAGCATATACTATTTCTATATGCTTAAGATATATATTATAAGCATTTTTACCTAAGGAGTCTATAGTATGAAACAACAATATATATATTTAGTGTTTACAAAAACTGGAACTTGGTTGTCTAAGACCTTGAATTTTATTGAAAATTCAGACTATATTCACGTATCATTAGGTTTAGATAACCCTTTTAATAATCTGTATTCCTTCGGTAGAACTAATCCTAGTAATCCTTTTTCAGGAGGTTTTGTAATTGAAGATCTTTCCAAGGGAGTTTATAAAAGGTTTGAAGATACCTCTTTATGTATTTACAGATTAAAAGTTACAGAAAAACAGTATAATGTTTTAAGAAAAAAAATCTACCCTTTTTTAAAATCTCAAGAAAATTACAGATATAACTTTATCGGTCTGTTTGGCTTATGGTTTAATTTTCCGGTAAATAGGTCTTTTCATTTCTTTTGCTCACAATTTGTATCTTTAGCCCTAGCTCAGGCAGGCATATATAAACCTAAAAAAACTTTTGCTTTAATTAAGCCTTGTGATTTACTACAAATCAAGTCTTTAGAACTAGTGTATAAGGGGACAATTAAATCTTTTATAAATGGTAAAAGCTATGCCATAGAGGCATAGCTTTTTATAATATCTCTTCTACTTATTATACCTATTAACTTATTATCTTCCACGACAGGCACTCTATTAACCTTGTGCTTAGTCATTAGACTTGCTACATCTGCTACACTTTGATCTGCCTGAGCAACTACAACTGGTTCAGTCATTACATCTCCAACGTACATACCTGTCATCTTTTTAAGTTGCTTCTCAAATTTATTAGGATTATCAATGAAAATATAGCTATCAAAAATAGCTAGATATCTAGGAGGTTTTATATCCGTGCCTCTATACATCAAGTCTCCTTCTGTTATTATTCCCACAACCTGATTTTGTTCATCTAATACAGGCAACCCGGTAATATTATTTTCTAACAATAATTTAATCGCTTTTTCAATTTTATCTTCCTTCATAACAGTAATTACATTTGAAGTCATTATATCTTTTGCTTTCATATTTAAATCCCCCTTTAGAAGTTTTTTACCCTATTTTTTAAACTTAAAGCTATTTTAAAGCTATTCCATTTTCCTTGATTTCTACTTTTTCTTCTCTTAAGAGTCTGCCTAAACCTTTTTTAAACGATTTTTTACTCATACTAAGCTGCTTTCTTATTTCATCAGGATTTGAATTATCATTTAAAGCTAAAAAACCATCTTGCTTTTCAATTTCTTTTAAAATCGTATATGAATCTTTATCTATTTGCTCAAGAGGTTTTAATCTAAGGCTTAGTTTTAGTTTACCTTCTTCATCTTTGTCTACGACTCTTGCCTTAATTTCATCTCCTCTTTTATATATACGAAGAGCCTCACTAATAGGAAGCATACCATGGTATCTCCTATCGACTGCAACAAAAATTCCTACATCTTTCTTTATACTATAAATTACCCCTGAAACCATATCATCAACCTTATATGGAGAATCTACTGATAAGATTTCATAAGTATGCATAGTAGCACAAAGTCTATCACTTTTATCAATATACAATCCCACCATATATTCTTTTTCTTCTTCTACTTTTATAGTCTGCTCTCTAAAAGGTAGCAATAAATCTTTTTCCAATCCCCAATCTAAAAAAGCACCTATATCAGTTATTTGAGATACCTTAAGTAGAGCTATAGTACCTAAGGTAAGTTTTGGTTTTTCAGTAGTCGCAACTAGTCTATCTTTAGAATCTCTATATATAAATACGTCAATTTCATCATCAATACAAAGTGTACTTGGGACATATTTTTTCGGAAGAAGAACTTGTTCGCCCTCATCTCCTAAATATGCACCAATTGTAGAAAATCTAACCACTTTTAATATTTGTCTTTCCCCTAACATTATCATAATCTTACCTCCAAAAAAACTATTATTAAATAAGTTTACCACATAATTAAAAAAAACTTCCTTTATTTTTAAAGGAAGTTTAAGCATTTTGGAAAAAACTAGTCATCGACTGTATTTTTCCGCAATGTTAGGGGCAAAAAGGGTAATCGGCTCATGAAATGAGCATTTACTGAGCCGATTATTTGGGAGGATTAAAAAAACTCCTCTTACAAGATAAGAGGAGTTAAGCTTTCATAACAAAATATGAATATTATTCTTAACCGCTCTATCTCTCGTAGAGTTTTGGCTAATAATACAGGCAGTTATTCTGGCTTGAGGATTATCACTTTTGCTTTCCTTCCCAATTCTTTATTGAATCAGTGGATTAATAAGCAAAAACTACTCTCTTACAGCGGCGGGACCGCGTGGGATTTTCACCCAACTTCTCTTTTAATTAATCTTTCGATTAAACCATGTATCATAGTTATTAAGTTTTCTAAATCAATTATAAATCTATTGTAATTATATGTCAATACATTATAAATCTAATAACAACATTGCTTGTTGTTCTGGAACTGGTTTAGAATAATAATAGCCTTGAACTTTATCACAACTATATTTTCTAAGTATATCTAGTTGAAGTTTAGTTTCAACTCCTTCTGCTATAACCTCTAATCCCAATTTATGAGCCATTGAGATTATAAAGCTAGCTAGATTTTCTGATATAGGATTCTTAGTTATGTCTTCTACAAATGCTCTATCCATCTTTAGAGTTGTTATAGGGAGGTTTTGTAAATAACTAAGAGAAGAATATCCAGTACCAAAATCATCAAGAGAAATTAAAACTCCTTTCTTTCTTAGTACTTCAAGCTTTGAATAAGCCTCTTGAACTGAACGTATAAGTACAGTTTCAGTAATTTCTAGCTCTATTGACTTGTAATCCAAATTTTTGCTTTCAATTGTACTTAAAATAAAATCTGTAAAATCATCTTGAATTAACTGAACTATAGATATATTTACAGATACCTTAATATCTTTATAACCTTTTTTAATTAATTTTGATGCAAAATCACAGGAGTTAACAAACACCCATTTACCGATAGCTACTATTTTCTGACTCTCTTCTGCTATTTTAATAAAATCATTTGGAGCTACCATTCCAAGTTCCTTACTTTGCCATCTTATTAAAGCTTCAAAACCAGATATTTTTTTCGCTATCAGCTGTGTATTGTGGTTGATAATAAAGCATAAATTCTTTATTATCTAGAGCAAATTGGAGATTATTTTCTATCTTTGTTTTCTCTATAATCCTGTAATTCATTATATCGTCAAAAAATACATATTGTTCCTTTCCTCGTTGCTTTGCTTCATACATAGCTATATCAGAATTTTTTAGTAGTTGCTGAACAGACTTGCCTGCAAAAGGATATACGGCTATTCCCATACTAAGTGTAGTGTGTATTTTTACCTTATTAATAAAAACCGCCTTATCAAAACAAGCCATTATATTCTTAGCCGTTACTTCAATTTGACTTGAAATTCCCTTAACTAAAAATGCAAATTCATCCCCACCGATTCTATATATCCTCACATTTTGACTTGATAAATTTAAAAATATTTTTGCGATTTCTGTTAAAAATTCATCTCCAAAATGGTGTCCTAGAGTATCATTTATATATTTAAAATTGTCAATATCAATAATCATAAGTGCTAAATTTTGGGATTCATGATTTTCTATATGTTCCTTAATATCATTTGTAAGAGCCAATCTATTTGGTAATTTAGTAAGAGAATCAAAAAAAACTAATTTTTTTAATTCTTCTTCTGAACTATATATTTGTTCATATAAATCTTGTAGTTCTTCATTTTGATTTTCTAATTGTTTTTTTGTTTTGATTAAACGTCTAGCATAATACACCAGACTTAATACTAAGAGAATCAATAAAAAAATCACTGTCATAATTAAATAGTATGCCTGAGGATTAGATTCTTTAAAACTCAAGGGTTTATTTAATATCACTGTATCCTTTGGTAGTTGATTTATCTCAAATTTATATTTTGAAATTTCATTGTAATCAACAATAATTTCAGTTTCGGGATTTACTATATCTGGTAGAATTTTTATTTTATTTTTATCAAAATATTCCTTAGTAAGATTTGCTGCTAATTCGCCTTGCTTACTACCTTGAAGTACAGACCCACCTATTACTCCATATCCCAAATAAAAGTCATATAGAGAAAATACAGGGGCATTTGAATTTTGGCTAATGATGTTTGCAAACTCAAAATTTTCTAATATTAGATCCTGTGCATCTCTGTAAAATGTTGTCAGAAGTACTATACTATCACTTGGAAGCTCTTTTACCGACAATACTAGTTCATCAATTGACATTGGGGGAAGAGCTATACAGTTTATATTTTTATCAATATTCTTTATATTAGTCGACACGTCCTTATTCATAGCTATACCACTTTCGGTAAAATCATGTATAGTATATACCTTATTTAAATCAGGTTTTATAAGTTTAGCCATGTCAATAGTTGGTTTTAAATCTATATTTTCAATTACTCCTGTGATATTTTCTTGATTATAAGATAATTTTTTAAAACTTTCATAACTAACTCCTGTAAATATTATTGGCACATCTATAGCTTCTTCATTTCTATAACTTATAGCAAGTTCTAAAGCTTTATCATCTGTAGTAACTATTAAATCAATAGCTTTTGAACTATACTTATATTTAAGACTTGCATACATGTTTTCCAAATTCTTCTGAGTAGGGTACTTTTTCCAGTCTAGGTATTCGACATAGTATGCATATTTATAATCTAAGGATGACTCTGAAAGTTTTTCTAAAAAGCTAGTCACAGTATCATCTGTCCATTTAAATCCTCTGTGATAGGAGTTTAAAACAAGAATATGTTTTTCTTGCTCTATTACACTTTGACTAAGAGAATAACTAATGAGTTCAAAACTATTTATAAATAAAGCTATAAGGACGACTATTAATAATTTAGCTCTTGTTCTAGTACTTGGCAAGCTAACCCTCCTCATCACAATTTAGTAAGATATAATATCTATTTCATCGTCAGACTCACTACTTAAGTCTTCAACAGTCACAATCAGTTTCGCCGGCAAAGCTACTATCATCTGATGAGATTTGCTTATCCAACCAGTATCAGCATGTATAGATAAAGGTGCTACCTCCTCTGGCAATCTCAAAAGTCTTACTTTTCCTTCTTTAGTTTCAAGTTTTGCTAGATAACTTTTTTCCTCTTTACTTACTTCAAATTCATAGTATTTAGATTCATTATCTTCATTAATATCAAATTTATGTCTCACTTGTCCGTCTATATTTACAATTATCTGTTTATTTCCTCCAGCCATGGTGTCTCTTAGGCTTAAAAGTGGGAGAGAGCTTAAAATTAAAATCAATAAAACGAGGATTTTATCTCCCCTTGTTAGAAACTTCATTAATTCACCATCTTAATATTAAAATTTTATGTATTTAGAAAACATCATATAGTTAGTATACTATTATTTAAAGTTTAAATCAAAGTTAAATAACACTACAATTAAGAAAGACATTATTCAATCTAAAATACACTCGATTAAGCTGTGCTAGAGATTTCTGTAAAATCGAATTATTTCGCCTAATTTACACTATATTGCAATATATAAATTTAAGTAGTATACTAGCAATCTGAATGAGAGAAAGGAAGTATGTTAATGAATAAAAAATTCAAAGAATATTTAATAATAACTTTAGGTTTTATAATCGTAGCCCTTGGACTTACAGTTTTTTTGATCCCTTCTAACCTTGCTGTTGGAGGAGTTACTGGACTATCAATGATAATACATACTCATTTCAACTTTTTGTCGGTAGGTTTTTTACTTATTTTAATCAATTCAATCTTATTTATAATAGCTTTTTTTACACTTGGACCTGCTTTTGGATCAAAAAGTATTTATGCAAGTTTGGGACTATCTGCATCTATTTGGTTTATTCAAAAAATTTTTCCAGCTATGAAACCCTTAACAGACGATTTATTTATCAACTTAATCTTTGGAATGTTAGTTTCAAGTACTGGAATGTCCTTAGTTCTATACCAAAATGCCTCTACAGGTGGAACTGATATTTTGGCAAAAATATTAAATAAATTCATGCATATACCTATTGGTAGATCTTTACTCTTTGTAGACTTTTTTATTACCATTTTAGCAGGGCTTACTTTTGGTCCTAGACTTGGTTTATATGCTCTTTTAGGCGTAATTATGAATGGTATGATAATAGATAATATGATTGCAGGTTTAGGCACAAAAATAAACGTTCATATAGTATGCAACAATCCTGAAATCATAAGGGAGTTTATAACAAAGAATTTGCTTAGGGGGGCAACAGTTTATAAAGCTGAAGGAGCCTATACAAATGAACCCAAAACTGTAATTGTTGCAGTGATGAGTAAAAGAGAATTTATTAGACTAAAAAAACATATAGAGTTAAACGAGCCTAGTGCATTTGTCACTGCAAATGTAGTCCATACAGTGCTGGGTCAAGGCTTTTTATCTTTTTAAAATTAATGTTTTAGTAACTATCAATTTGGGAATACATATTATGAAATGAATATAAAAATAAAATTATTTATGTTAATAATATTTTAAAATATAATTAAAGGAGGCAGTATTTATGCTTATCCGTTCTCTATTAACACCATCAAACAAACTTACAACTCTAGGTTTAAATGACACAGTAAAGTCAGCAATCGATATTATAGAAAAAAATGGATTTTTGTCTCTTCCAGTAACAGATGGAGATAAATTTATTGGTTTTTTGTCTAAACAATATGTATATGAGAAATTTTTTGAGTCTGGAGAAAAAGATTTTGAAGAGTTCTTAAAAAAACCTGTTAAAGATTTTGCATATATGAAAGTAGAACCTGTTAAGGATAATATTTTCATAGAAGAAGCTGCGGATATCTTTCTTAATAAGCAAGTTAGATTTCTACCAGTAATAAATGATTTTGGAAATTTTATAGGTATAGTAACTCAAAAAGCTCTCTTCCAAGTTATAACAAAGGTTTATGGACTAGAAGATGCAAAAATAGTAATTCATTCTGATGATTTTGCAGGTATTTTACTAAAAATATCTGATGTGATATATAAGCATGGAGCAAATATTACTAATATAGCTCAAATGGATACTCAAGTAATGGGAATTCAAGAAATTTCTATACGATTAGAAGGAGCTAACTTAGAAAAACTTCCCGAGAAGCTTCAATCAAAAGGAATTAAAGTTAAAGAATTTATAGAAGCAAAAACTAAATAAATAACATAAAAAAGCTTGGATATATTCCAAGCTTTTCTACATTTTGTATTTGTTATATACATTTTGTTGACTTTGGTGATTTAATCATTTAAACTTAAGAATAGTATAAATTTTTACGAAGTTTAGGTGGTAAATATGGATAAAAATGCAGCTTTAGAATTTTTAAGTAGAGTATGCGATGGCTTATCTCTTATGTTTGGTCCTAACTGCGAAACTGTAATTCACGATATGAATGATAATAACAAATCAATAGTGTATATTGCCAATGGCCAAGTTACAAATCGAAAATTAGGAGATAAATTTAAAATTTTAGGTGGCAAAGACATAGATAAATTTTTCAGTGGGACAGATATAATAAATTGCAAAGCACTGAGTCCCGATAAGCGCACCTTAAAGAGTTCTACTTTTCATATGAAGGGCCATGGATATCATTATGCTTTAGGTATAAACTTTGATTATACAAATTTTGAGTTTGCCCATAATATACTAAAAGACTTAATTTCTGTTGGTAAAGATATATCTGAAGTGATTCAAGCAAGTCCAAACACTCAAGACCTGCTTGATAAATACATAGATGAAGCATTAGTCTCAGTTGGAAAACCTATATCAATGCTAAAAAAACACGACAGAGTCCAAATAGTTAAATGTCTAGAAGAAAAAGGAGCTTTCGTACTACAAAGAAGCATACCAATTATTTCAGAAAGACTAAACATATCTAGATATACTTTATACAATTACTTAAAAGAAATTAGATCTTAGTTGTTTAACTATTTTTATTATAAACAAACCAATAAACAGTAGCAACTAGCATAACTCCACCAACAACATTTCCTATCGTAACTGGGATTAAGTTATCTACTATAAAGCTATTCCAATTTAAATCAGCTAATTTTTCTGCAGGTAGGCCTGACGCTTTTACCCATAGGGTATTTGACTTTGCCATTATTCCAGCAGGTATATAATACATATTAGCTATGCTATGCTCAAATCCAGAAGTAATAAATAAAGAAATAGGAAAGAATATAGCAAAACATTTTCCGACTATATCCTTAGCTGCATAAGACATCCACACAGCTAAACAAACTAGCCAGTTACACATTATTCCTAGGTAAAATGCTTGTGAAAAGCTTAAGCTGGTCTTATATGCAGCTATTTTTAAAGTTATTCCACCTAGCATATTATCTCCGCTACTAAATAACCCCGACATATTCATCATATATGCGATAAATACAGCTCCTACAAAATTTCCTATGTATACAAAAAACCAATTAGAAAACATTTCTTTTAGTCTAATTTTTTTGTTTAAGACTCCAATCATTATAAGATTGTTTCCTGTAAAAAGTTCTCCTCCAGCTATGATTACAAGCATCAAACCAGTAGCAAAAACTACCCCCGCCAAAGCCTTTCCCAAACCATATGTTTCAGGTTTTGCAAAAAGATTAAAGGCTGCCATATTGGAACCTTCAGATGCAAAAGCAATAAATGCTCCTGCTAATATTCCTAGAATAAATTGATTCAAAGGTTTTGTTTTTACTTTTTTAATCCCCGTTTCTATAGTATATGTTACAAGTTCTCCGGGTGTTAAGTAAGCTTTTTCCAATTCAAATCCCTCCATATTTTTTATTAAACTATTTTTTTAAATTCATTTTATAATATTCAAAACTTCTAATTCTTTCAAATCCACACCCTGTATATAAAGCTAATGCTTTTGGATTATTACTATCTACTTCTATGTTTATGGAAGTTAAATCCAAAGTTTTTAATTCATGAATAAGTAAACTAAGCATATCTTTTGCAAAACCTTTTCCTCTATAGTCCTTAAGTATTCCTAGTCCAAAAATTACTGCTACTTTATTGTTGATTTCTACATTTATAAGGCCAATTGCCTCTTTTTCTTTATAACAGATATATTGACTTCTATTTTCACTTGTTAATATTGACTTTGTAAGTGAAATAGCTACATCCTCATCTTCTTTAAAAATATTTTTTTCTAGTTCTATCACAATAGGAAATTCTGTAGAAGCTTGAACTTTTTTTATTACTATTTTATTTTTTATTTTTTTGCATCTATCATCATTGAAATTATAAGTCAAAAAATATTCTCTTAAATATGGCTGTGCATTTAGGTGTTTTGCTAAATTTTCACTATAAGAAAACTCACCATCGAATACAAACAGTAAGTCCTCAATATCAAACTTCTTAGCCTCATTTATAACTTCCTTTAAAAGCCTCTTAAAATGACCTTTTTTTCTATAATTAGGATCTGTAAATCCACATACTTCAATTTCATGTTTTAAAGGAGCGAATATAGAAATAAAGCTAATTAATTTATCCTCATCATAAATCATAAATACACTATTCATGTCCTTATAATAATTCATGCTCACATCAATACAAGCAGAACTTTGAATTTTGTCATAATCACTGCACTTTGCTTCTAGGTTTTTAAGTTCTTCCATTAGATGTGAATCTACTGATACATTTTTTTTAATTTTCAAGCTGTCAACCTCCTTAAATTTAAAGCGCAATTAATACTATGTTCTTTCTTTACTATATCAGATTTTTTATAATATGTAATTGTGATTTACAAATATTTTAGTTCATTTTATGCTCTATGCTTATTGATAAATGTATATTTATAAATTATAATCAATTTATAAATATACATTTAAAGGATATTATAGAATTTCATTACAATATAAATTACTTTAAAGGAGATGCTTCATGAGATACATTTATAATTCATCTACTGAGCCATATTTTAACCTAGCACTAGAAGAATACTTTTTAAAAGAGACAAATGAAGAATATTTCATACTTTGGAGAAATGAACCCTGTATCGTTGTTGGAAAAAATCAAAATACTCTCTCTGAAATTCATCTTGAATTTGTAAAAGAAAAAAATATAAAAGTAGTAAGAAGGCTAACTGGTGGAGGAGCTGTTTTTCATGATTTAGGTAATATAAACTTCACTTTTATAGTAAATAATGAATCTAGTTTTAATGATTTTAAAAGTTTTGTTATTCCGATTATAGGAACACTAAAAACACTTGGAATTGATGCAGAATTTTCAGGAAGAAACGATATGCTTATCCATGGTAAAAAATTCTCTGGTAACGCACAGTGTAAGCATAAAAACAGGGTGATGCATCATGGAACCTTGCTTTTTTCTTCAAATATGAATGATTTAAGTGGAGTTCTAAAACCAAAAGATATCAAATTTTCTGACAAAAGTATTAAGTCAGTAGCAAGTAGAGTTACAAATATATCTGAGCATTTATCGAAAAATATAAATATACTTGAATTTAAGGATGAAATCTTTAAGTATATTTCAAGCAATACTCAAAATTCTATAGATTCATTAAGCCAATCTGAGATACAGAAAATTAATAAACTAAAAGAAGAAAAGTACAGTACTTGGGAGTGGAACTTCGGAAATTCTCCTAAATATTCATATTATAATGAAAAACGTTTTTCTGCAGGAACTTTTGAAGTTCATATAGATGTATTTAAAGGAATAATAAAAGAATTAAAATTGTACGGAGATTTCTTTGGGAAAAATGACATAAATGAACTTGAATCTTTTTTTAAAGGTATATCTCATGAAAAATCAAGTATATCCGAAATTTTATCAACCTTAGATATAAATAAATACATATCTAATATAAGCTTTGATGAATTTTTAAGTTTGCTAATAGAATAAATTCTATACTAAAAAAAGCTATAAAAGTTGAATTATCTGCTTTTATAGCTTTTTCTTTTATAATTTCCTAAATTGATTTACATCTTTAATAATGTCCTTTATTATACTTATAATACTATCAAAATATCCTTCTTCATAAAGATTTATAAGAATCATACCCATTGGAACTGCAAGTACTAGACCTATAATCGAGCCAAATTCAAATCCAATAAACATAAAAAACAATGTTGCTAAAGGATTCAAGCCTATAGTATCTCCCAAAACTTTTGGTTGTATTACTTGTCTTATTACTTGACTAGTAATATAAATTATAAACAAACCTATAGCAAGCCTATAGTCTCCAGTTAAAAACTTAAATATAGTCCACGGGATTAACACTGCCCCTGTTCCAAAAAAAGGCAAAAAATCAAGTAGGGCAATCAAAAATGCTAGTAAAAATGCATATCCTATTTTTAATATTAAAAAACCTACTAATAATATGGCTGCTACTATACCCATAATCTTAAATTGAGCTTTAAAATAACCGCCTACTAGCAATTTTAATCTTAATGATAAATCCATAAAAACTATAAATAAATCTTCGGGTAAAAGTTTTTTTATACCCTTAGATATATTTTCTTTTTCTACTATAAAAAAATATGAAGCCAAAATAGTGATTATTATATTTATAAAGGTTGAGGGAATATTTCTAGCAAATCTACCCGCAGCCGTTACTGTAGGTTTTCCTATATCAGAAATTATATTTGCAAACCCGGCAGAAAAATCTTCACTAAGATTTGATAAACTAATTTGAACTTCTCCAGGCATGAGCTTATATATACCTTGAAAATTATAAGATATTTTTGCTATGTCTGCTCTCAAAGACTTATAAATATCTGGCAAATTTTGTGCCAATGATATGACTTCTTTATATATTCTTGAAATCCCAAAATATCCAGTTCCAATAACAATAGCCAAGGCAAAAATAATAATAAGCATAGAACCATGTTTTCTAACTATCTTTACATGTTTTTCTAGAAATTTAACAAGAGGATTGGCAATAAGTGCTATAAGCCAACCTATAACAAAAGGCATAAAAAATACAATTAATTTAGGAATAATATAAAACAATAATATTATCAGTAAAATTAACAGTATTAAGTTTAGCAATATTTTTAAGTATTTTTTTGAGTCATACATATATATCACCTCATGTATGTTTGACTAAACAGAAAACTTAAAACAATTTTTTTCTCAGATATTCAAAATGACTATGAGAATACAAAGAATTGTATATAGGTGTAATTGTAATTTTGTTTTCTTGAATCATCCAAACATCATTATCAGAAGCTTCATTTACAGCTATGGGGTCTCCTCCTATAGTGAATTCATGGATATCTATTCCCAAATCTCTTTTTAAAATTACGTTATTATAGTCTCTTCTACCAAGAGAAGTAACTGCAAACTCATTATCTACACCTATTTTTTCAGGAAAATTAATATTTAGAATAAACTCCTGCTGTTTATCCATAGTCGCCTATCGTTCCATAACCGTGTTACGAAG
>CAZFTH010000006.1:0-24192 GCA_964521745.1 uncultured Peptostreptococcaceae bacterium | reverse complement strand
ATCTAGTTCTTTAAATTCAGCCATAACTTCGTTATAAAGGTCTCTGAGTTCCTTGCCCATTTCTTCATCTAAAAGTACAACTTCAAAATAATTGATAGAACGCTTGAGTGCGTGTAGGTATGTCTTTAATTTATCTCTTCTTGTAAGCAAATCTCTAAGTAACATAGTATTTCCCTCCTTATATTATCTTCTTCTGCCACTTCTTCTAAAATTCGTCTTTGGCTTATGTCTTGATTCACTAGGATTATCACTATAAATAGCTCTAGGCTCGACAACTTCCTTTATCGGAGCAGAGTTATCTATTAATTTACCCTCTTTTAGATATCTTAAAATCTTTCCTCTAGGAATATTTGTAGCAGCTGCCACATCTAATGGAGTAGAGTTTGGATGTTCATATAAATATTCCCTAATCTTCTGAAAAGTATCACTATCATCTTTTTCTACGAATCTTCTTATAGCTTGTTCTAATTTATCATCTGAGCTCATAATCACCCTCCAAATTCTTTTTCCAAGCTATCAATCAACTTTTGGAAAATCTCAATATAAACTTCTCTTATATTATTAAAAATTTCTATAGCGCAGTTTTCATCATAGGTATGGGATGTTCTATTTCTATCCTGCAACATATCTAACCACTGAGCTCCATCCTCTATTAGTCCTTCTTTAAATGATTCCTTTATCGCTTTTCTTGGGCTAGTAGCTTCTAGATTACCGTTATATTCCAAATAAGCTTTCATCAGCTTCCATGACAATTCATAGGTAAATTCGAACCTTTGGATAGTAGCATCTATAACTATATCATCATCTGGATTCCTGCTTGCGCTTTCTTTTAACTTGCTAAATGCTTTCTTTAAATCTCTTAACTTATCCTCAAGCTTATTTGTGGTCAACAAAACTCCCCCCTCATCATCCGATAAAAAAATAATTTCTCCTTCAGAATCAACATAGGATTTAAGCTTATCATTTGAAATCTTGTCATAGTCTATTATATCCATAGTATATATTATATTGCTAGCTTCCATATCTTCTATAATGTTCGATATTTTTTCTGGATTTTTTTTAAATTTTATTGCAATATCTATATCGGAAGTCTTTTTAAAATCCCCTCTAGCTCTAGACCCGAATAAAAGCACTTTTTCTATCACATATGAGTACTTTTTAAAAACATCAATTATTATGTAAAAAATCTCCTTACTAAAACCATATCTAGTATCCATAATAATACCGTTGCCAAAACCTTATAAAACTCTATAAAGCTTGTTTGATTCCCTGTTCAACGTGTCCGATTTTGCCTAAGCTACTTTCGTTTGATATAACACTCCGAGGGCTTAACTTCGGATACAACGAATCCTACACCTCATACATAACCATTTAGGTAGTTATGCTGAATATCTACTTAGATTGATTGAAGCATTATAATCTCTATCTATTACTGCTGCACAATCTTCACAAATATAAGTTCTCTCAGATAGTGATAGTCTAGTTTTTACATGACCACACTCACTACAGGTCTTTGAAGATGGATACCACTTATCAGCTTCTACAAACTCAATCCCATAAAGCTGACATTTATAATCAAGTTGTCTTTTGAATTCGTATAAACCTTGCTGTGCTATAGCTTTGGATAAATGGCGATTCTTCATCATCCCTTTGATATTCAGTGTTTCCATGACTACTTTTGATGGCTTGGTTTTCACTATCTTAGTAGTTGCTTGGTGTAGATGGTTATTCCTAATATTAGATAGTCTTCTATGGATTAATCTAATCTGCTTTTCAAGTTTTATAATGTTGCTAGTTTTGACGAACTTCCTCCCTTCTTTATTCATTTCATATTTTTTTGATATTTTGCGTTGCAACCTACGCAATCTTTTTTCTAAATTCTTAACTAATTTTGTTTTATTAATATTCTTAAAGGTCATTCCGTTACTACATACAGCTAAATCCTTTATTCCAACATCTATACCTACGCTTTCGCCAGTTAACTCTACTACTGGATTTTCTACCTCAATACCTACCGAAATATACCAATACTTTCCATCATAACTTATTCTAGGATTGTTATATTTAACATCTATCGGTAGTTGTTCTGATGTATTAACCCAACCTACTTTCTCTATTAAAACTATGTTATTTTTCACTTTTAGCTTTATATTGTCGTTATAAAATGATGGCTTGCTTTTCCTTCTACTCTTGAATTTAGGCTTTTCTGATTGACCTTTAAAGAATCTCTTATAGGCATTGCAGGCATCTTTTACAGCTTGTTTAGCCACATTATTAGATACTTCATTTAGCCATTTGTATTCTTCTGTTTTCTTTAAGATAGTTAATTCTTTTCTTAAATCATTATCAGATATGAATTTACCACCATTCTTACTTGTGCCCTTTAGGGTATAATTTTCTTCTTGCCTTGCAAGTGTCCAATTATAGATAAATCTTGCAGTTCCGACAGACTTCCAAAGTTGTTGTTCTTGCTCTTTATTAGGTATAATTCTAACTTTCCTCGCCAGTATCATTCTCCAATAACTCCTTAATCATTTTCTTTGCTTTATTGGCTCTTTTATTTTGAAGTCTACAACTAAAAACTGTAACAATTTGAATTAAATCACGGGCTAATTCATTTTCTTCTGTATTTTCAGTATTGTCTATGATTTCAATAGTTGTTCCATATTTATTACATAGATTCTCTATCATTTCAAAACCAAAACTTAATAATCTATCTTTATATAAAATTACTATCTTCTCAACTTCTGAATTAGTTATCATGTCTATTAATTGATTTAATCCTTTTTTATTGTAGTTAATTCCACTTCCTATATCAGTGATAACATCAAAGGAATAACCTTTAGCAATCATATATGTTTTAACATTTTCAATTTGTCTTTCAAGGTCATCTTTTTGTTTGTGAGAACTCACTCTACAATATCCAATTACCTTTTTAGTTTTAGTATCAATTCCTCTAAGCCCTAAAAAATGATTAAGTTGTTCTTGTGAATAATATCTATACCCTGTTGGAGCAACATGATATGGTTTTAATATATCTTTTTTATCCCACTCTCTTAATGTTTGAGAGTTTTTACCTATTAGTTTTGAAAACTCCCCAATAGAATAGTATTTCATATAATAACCTCTTGAATTTATTTATTATAAGATAAACATTATATGAAACAAAGAATTTTATATAAACTTCTATAAGGTTTTATCGGCTGTTGCTAATCCTCTTTTATAAAGAATATATATCTCTTGCCCCTATATAATCACAAACACCCATTCTTGGAGAATTTACAATATCTACAACATAATATTCCTCATATTCTTTTTTTAAGGCACATTCTTCACATAAAAAAATAGGAGGAGTCCAGTCATCTTTCATAGAAAAATATTTTCCTTTTGCTCCACATTCTTCACATTGGTAGATTTTCATATTATTTCTTGCCAATAAAGTAACTTTTTCTTTCGTATTGTTGCAAGAAATTTTATCTATTACCTTAAGCTGTAATCTTGTAGTACTTCCAAAATCATAATCGTATCTAAATGTATCCCCTACCTCTAGTACATTTTTAACCCTTGTTTTTCTCATGTCTTCTCTTTTTCTTCCAAATAGATTTATACTAGTTTTTTCTGTTTCACTTTCATAAAAATCATCGTTTATTTCAAACATGCTCAAATGTCCACAACACTCTAACCAAATATTTCTTAAAAAAATATCAATATCTTTTAGAACAGCATCTTCGTGCACTTGAATATAGAGCCAATAATCCTTATTGAAGAAAGCTTCCACCTTTATCAAAAATTTATTTTCATTATCATTATTTTTATTATGTACCTTTACTAAATGGTTTTTCATTGCAATTTTTCCAAATTCTTCTTTACAAATAAAGCACTTTCCTTTTTCATTACTTAAAGTTCCCATTTAATTTTCCCTCTTCTTTTTCTAAAAATTATACATATGTTTAAACTATACAGTTATTTCTATTATATCCATATAATAACACAAGCTACCACTTAATTACTAACTCTGAACTTAAGTTAGATAATTAAATGATAGCTCTCATGCTTTAACTATTTTTTACTATCGATATAAAACCCTTGATAGTCTTTTCCATAAGATGATGCTTTCGAGGCTCCACCGTAATTTTTTATCACTCTGCTTTGAGTCTGTACCTGCTTCATGTCATTTTTTAGCTTTACTATCTCTACATTCACTTCATTTAAGTTTTGTTTGTCTAGTTTGTCTATATCTCCTAGCTGAAGCATAATCTCCTGCACAGATGATTTTAATTCGCTTACTTCTGGAAACTCAGTTATATCTATTTCTTCAATAGATTTAATGCCTAAAATCAGCTTTAGCTCGACAAATTTATCATAAAATGTCTTATCAATCTCATCTATACTATTCATTATATCCTGCTTTTCTTTTATATGGTCTAGTAGAGAATTTAAACTGCTAGATGATATATCGACTGTTTGTAGCTTTGTAACCTCATGTAGTCTTCTAAGAGCAGAGCTCTTCTTATGGTTTAGACTAATGAGGTCTAAAATCTTTGCTCTTATTATGTCTACAGAGTTTTCCATAAACTATTTCCCCTTTCGAGAAAGGGCCATAGCTTCTTTCCATGTGTCTCTTAAGTCCGTCACTATTTCCTTTGCTTCAGCTAATGCCTTTTTATCCTTACTGATATTGGCATCTAGAAGCCTTTCATTTACAAAGGTGTATAGTTGTCTTAAGTTCGCAGAAATCTCATAATCCATATTAAGAGTTATATTCAGCTCTGTTATTATATCTTGTGCCTTTATTATATTGATATTTGCTTTCTCTATATTTTTCTCGTCTATAAATACTTCCGCAAGATTTATAAATTTTATGCATCCGTTATAGAGCATGAGAGTCAGTTCTTCTGGTGTTGCTGTATTTACAGATTGCTCTTTATACTTTGCATATGCATTATTTCCTGTCAATAGCTTTCCCTCCTAGTACTCAATCCTACTGTCCACCACCAAATTGCTGTGCTAGCCACGAACTTTGACTATTCATCTGGTTCATAGCCTTTTCTAGAGCGGTGAACTGTTTCCAATACCTTTCTTCCAAAGATGCTAGTCTTTCAGTTTCTCTCGTAATTCTCTTATCGATTTCGCTTACATCTTTATCAATAGCACTTCTATATCCAGAAGTAACATAATCTATCAAAATATTAGACTTAACAGAGCGTAATAATGCTGACTCTGAACCTGGACCAGACTTATCAACTATATTTTTAATTCCTGAAGTTAAGTTATCAAATATTCTGTTAAAAGCTCCTGTTTCTGATTTTCTCTTATCTATTTGAATTTGTTTTTCAGCTATCTGTTCTGGGGTATCGTCTTTACCTATTGTAACTTCTGGTGTATCTGATGTCTGAAATAAAGTATTTAGAACTTTTTCAGAATCATTTCTAAGAGCATCTTTAAGCTTGGTTTCATCTATAGTAAGCTTTCCATTATCTCTCCAGCTACCAGTAGTTATTCCTATGTCATAAATAGCACTTGCCCCTTCGACAACTTTATATACATCTTGTCTGATAGTCTGCATCATACTATTAATAGTATCATCATTTCTGAGAAGCCCAGATTTTGCTTTTTCTTCCCATAGCTTGATATCTCCTTCTGACATAGCTTCTTTTTGCTCGTCAGTAAGTGGTTGAAAATCTCTATATGTTTTTTCTGAAAGCTTACTATTAAATCCGTCAATCAACTTATTGTATTCATCTACGAACTCTTTTATTTTATTGTATGCTCCATCTACATCAGTATCTACGCTCACTGTTTCGCCAACAGTAGTTTCTGCTTTTAATGTTAGATTAAGTCCATTAATAGAAATATTGTTTGACTGGTATTCTATGACATCAGTATCATTGTATTTTATTTTTGAATTATTACCAGAAATTGATAAATCAGCCGTACTAAAATCTAATCCTCCCATGAATGCTTGAGTATTAGCATCATTAGCAAAAGTAATATTAGCATCAGATCCAGTAGTTTTTGTGCTCATAAAAAATCTCTTGGCTCCAGAATCATAATTTGCGTTTAATCCTGTTGCCGTACGTATCTTACTAGCTATATCACTCATAGTATCAGTTGATTTTAGTCCTATTTCTTCTCCATTAATAGTAATATTAACTATGCTATTTTCATCTGCAAATTTTTCTGCTCCTAGTAATTCTGCTGCTGTAGTTGCAGTAACATCTCCTTGGCTTGAAACATTTGCCCCTTTTGCCAATTTTACTACTTGTATTGTTGATATTCCTGATGGCGCATTTGCACTAGCTGTTACGTCAAAAGCTGTAGAAGATGAACTTGCCTTTTTTACCCAATCTACATTATTAATAGAGCCAGATACCAAAGTTCCTGTTGCTGTAGTTCTAGTAAGCCCTAAATTTTTTCTAGTATCTAGAATAAAATTTGCCATAGTTTTATTTGTTTCATTGTAGGCATTCTGCTGCCACTGTTTCCAAATTTTCTGCTGTGTAAACTTATCTACTCTTGTTTTTTCTGCTGACACCAATTGTTTTACTAAGCTTTCTGTGTCTAGTCCTGATGCTATACCTCCAAATCTAATAGGGTTAACCATAATTGACCTCCTTAGCCTTTCTTATCTATTATAAGTCCTGCTCTTTCCATCATAGATGCTACCATATCTAGCAACTTTTCTGGTGGTAGCTCTTTTATTACCTCTTTTGTATTACTGTCTATAATTTTAATCATAATTTGCTTAGTTTGTTTATGAACACTAAACCTAAGATTTGTCTGTAGTTTTTCCAGTTCTTTGTTGGTAGAATCTACTGCCTCTTGAACTTGTTTTTCCGATGGAGTAAATTTTCTTTCTCCTTCGAAATTTGATTGATTTGATTCACTTGTTCCCTGTATTTTGTCCGATAAAGTAGCTGCTCTAGTTCCAATTTGATGATTTGTGTTAAGTACTTGTTGCTGCATCCCTGCACTGCCTATTTGTTCTATGCTCATAAAGATCCCTCCTACAAAAACATAATTTCTAAAAAATATATCGGCTACTTCTACACTTTTCATTATAGCATTTATGTAAAATAGATAATAAAAAAGACCCTCTCGGATCTTTTAGCCTTTTATATCTATACTTGTTCCTAGGTTAGGATTTACAGATTGTTCCATAGCTTTAGTAAAGTCTTGCATCTGTCCCTGCGCTGTATCCATAGCTAGTTTCATAACAGATACACTTGCCTCTTGAGCTACTTTCATCTGACTAAGGCTCATTGATAGTGCTGCTATATCCATTTGCTTCACTTCCTTTTGTGGATAATTATTTTAATCCTTATAAATTTAATCTTACCTATAATGTATATCGACTAAACTCCAATATACTTAAGTTAAATCTTTGATTCATATATTACCCTTTGGGTTACGAATTTCATAAATAAGCGTTTTTCTTCTGTCATATCTAGTATTTCTAGTCTTCTATTTACTTTCTCTAGCTGCTTTTCTAATTGTTTTCTTACTTTTTCTTCCTCTTTCATTTCATCATCTCATTTATAGTTTTATATCTAAACTCTACCTTTCTATTTTTCTATTGACTCAACTTCAGGCATAAGATTCATGAATCTAGCTAATGATATTATTGTCATAATAATTCCAGATATTATCTGTAAGAATACTATACTAGATAACTTGGGATAAAATTCTCCTACAATTTCTTGTATCATGCTACTGTCAAACGTTGCTATACATAATATATTGGAGCGTACATATTCACCCCAAGTTGCCCCAAGTTCATTGCCACTTATTTGCACTAAAGCTATTATTGTCGAGGCATACCAAAACATAACTTCCACATAATTATGAAGTAATAAAATAACCATCCGGGTTGGAGACTTTATTTTATAAACTTCACCTTTTTTTTCTGCTCTGTACGGGTCAAAAAATAAAACATTAAGCTGATATATAATAACTTCAAATACTCTTAACAATGCATAAATTAATATAAAATACATTAGTCCTTTTAAAGAATTTCCTAAATAATATCCAATTAATGTTGATAATATAGCTACAATTAAATTGCCCAAAACCCATCCTTCTACAAATTTGTGTGTCATTGGCTTTTTAAACTTCCTTACAATAGAAAAAACAGATATCTTGCTCAATACATTAAAAACATTTGCCCAAAACTCTATTATAAATCCATCATTATTTTCATTTTTTGTCATATTATTCATCCTTGCTTAAATTATGATAAAACATAAGGCTTTAGAGTAGTTTCAAGTTCTTTTTTCCAATTCATAAATGAAGGCAGAACTTCTGATTCTATTTGATTTTCTATAAGTTCTTTCTTCCCTTTTTCATAGTTTTCTACTATTTTTAATATAGAGTCTTTAAGATTTGCCGTTAGATGCGCTATTTTCTTCTTTGGAATCTCTGTAATTGGCTCTAGTGACTGCTCTATACTAGCTATTCCTAGCATCGAGTCTTCAAGTAGACCTAATGCTTCTTCGTACCTAAGTTCTGATATTTGTACTTTTATATGATTTATACCTTCTTCTATTGTAGGTAGTAAAGCTAGAATGTTATGGATTACTTCTATGTGTTTATTCATACATAGTCTCCTTTTGTTTTGTAGTTTTTTCTAGTTTCTTTTGATTTTAAAATCCAAGTATATTATTTTTTAATTTCAATACTTCATATTATATTCTAGTTTTTAACCAGTATTGCCATATATGCTAGGCTATCATATCCATTGTCTTTTAGTAGTTTTACTATCCCTTGGATATATTGATTATTGTGAAGTACTACTTTAGAGAATGATTGAATTAGCTCTATTGTTAGTTCATCATCTAGCCCTTTATGATGTCCTGCCATTCCTATCATATGAAGTTTTATCATACTATAAAGCATACATAGGAAGATGTATGAATCCCACATAGATTTATAGCTTCCAAATGGCATCATTTCTTTAAAAAATTCATTTACTAGGTAGTTTTCTAATATATATTCTTTGTCTTTTAAATATGGACTTAGATACGCTTTATAGTTTTCTTCATATTTTGAAAGTACATTTTCTAACTTCTCATCTTCTACATACCCAATTCCTAGCAAGGTTTCTTTTAAGCACTGAAGATACCTTTGACTAGTTACTCCTTCTAGAATTTTTTTATCAGTCATTTCTTTTGCAAGTCTCATCTGAATTTGGGTATTTGTAGGAACTTTTTCTAATTCTTCTTTGAAGTTTCCTGCTTCAATCATATTCGACATAGTTTCTAGCATTAAAGGGAAATCGTTTAGCCTTTTTTCTGCATATAGAGCTTCTATCTTTTTATATACTATTCCAAGGATTATTAGTCTTTCCCCTAGGGTATAGTTTCTATTTTGAAGTAGGGTTAGGCTGAATATTCTAATATCCCAAAAGTATCTTTGTGGTTTGTTTAGGTATAGGTGTCCTTCAGTGTCAAAATTGCTATGAAGTTTGATTCTAATATCTGCATCCTCTTCTATATGTTCAAATCCTATACCTTCTGGATTTAGTAGGGCTAGTCTAGCTGCTTCTGGACATGACATGGTGGTGCTTCTTTCATATTTTCCATCTATTTTTCTTAGATGTCTTGGGTACAGAGCACAGGTATCTGATATGTATTCTTCTCCTAGCGTTCCATGGATCTTGCATAGCATTTTTTCATCTAAAAAAGGACAACTTCCCCCTGCTTCCATCTTAATCTTTCCATAAGAACCATCACTTTTTTGATTGTGTTTTCTGTTTACCATCTTCTCAAATATTGGTTTTAAGTCTGGATTATTTATCTTTTTATATTTTTGATAGGTTTCTTTATCTAAGTCTACTGTCCATCCTATGCAGCAGCTATCTTCACAGGCTGGACCTATACAGCTAAATGCTTTCATATATTCTGGTTGTAGTACTAGTCTTTTTTTTGTCTGACATGGAGATTCCTCCTTAGTTTCATGTATTATTTTTCTGTATTGTTTGAGAAATATTTTAACAGAGAGTTAATCCTACTCTATATAGTTATATATGATATCTATCATATATTCAAATTCATTCTAAGATGTCCATCCGTAATAAATCAACTCAATTATAGCACCTATCTTATTCTCTATCCATACTTGGACTACTATACTTAGGTATTGCAAAACCCTTTATTATAAAAATGACGAAATCTCATAATTGTTTGCAAGATTTTTTACCTTAAACCACAACAAGTTAGTTGATAATCATTTTGTCATTTTGACAATAACTTAGTTTTTCAATAACTTAGTTTCAGACAATTAAGGTCTATAAATTTAGACTTTTTTTGTTCATCCTTGTAATTTTTTGCGAAAGCTATATACAAATATTCCATAGCTTCATATGCTAACTTTATATTTTTAAAATAGAAAAGAATGTCAATATAATTATATAGATTCTGTTGCTCTTTGCTTTCTAATATTGTAAATAGTTTTGTTTTACCAACAGTGTTTCTTATATCGCACATTAATGGGTGGGTGCAAAATCCAATGTCATTGTCTTTTTTGTTTGAGTTCCTAATCGCATTAATAAATTTTTCTCTAATTGGGTCTGTTGAATAGTGTATACTTGATAGTGTTGGTGGATTACTTATTAAAGCCTCAATATTGAGAATACAATCATCATAATTAGATAAACCATTTGAAAAATTTGCTGACTTAAATTTATAGAATCTACGATGTAATTTATCTTTAAACTCAATTGATTTTCGCCTTAAGTCCATAACTTTCTCATCACTTAAACTAATATCATCGAAGTTGTTAATATATTGTTCAGCCTCTTGCCATTCATGAATCATAAAATCAAAGTCTTGATTCAATGTAGTAACAATTTCCTCGTAAATATCTTGATTAATCTTCGTGATATCCATTATTTTCCTCCTGGAAATTAATATTTTTAATTATGCCATTACAAAATTCTTTATTGTAGAAACAAAGAATTTTTACAAATCCCCATTCAAGGTCTTTTGCTTTAAATCAAAACACATTAGGTGCTAATCATTTTAACAATAACTTAGTGCCAGAAGAAACTTAAGTTTCAGAGAATTAGTTTTCATCTACATGATTATCATAATATCTACTATCTATATTAAATTCTCCTAGTTTAGCTTTTACATATTAGATACCTTCTTCCATAGTTTCTAAAAGGTCTAATGTGTGTTTTATTACTTCTTGGTTTGGCATATGGTATCTGCTTTCTTTGATGAATATCTTAGTTTCTTATCGATTATTGACACTTAGTTTTCTATTATAAAAAGCTATACTATTAATTCCGTATCTAATTTGTACTCACCAGGGTTTAATATATTTTTATAGACGGATATTTTTTTATCTTTATCATTATTTAATCTACTAACAATTTCTTCTATATGTTCCTGTTTATCATTTTCTAAGTTTGCACCGAAATAAATAGAAGTTATACAGTCAAAAGGAATATTTTGATTGTTAATATTATATAGAACTTTATTTCCATCATAAGGTTCTTCATCCTTTTCATTCATTTGCATAAAAGTCACAGCTATACGCCATTCTTTCTCATATTCCCATTTCTTAGATTTAATTAAAAATAATGACTTTATATCCTTATGCCATTCAACATCCTCTGGAACATTTTTATCTTTCAAATCTGACTTGTACTGATTTATGCTCTTAGATGCGTATTTTAAATTATTAAAAGCAGATTCATCATCAACTCTATTCTCTAAATAAATAACAGGAAATAAATGATATAAAATACCTAAATTATTTTTTTCATTATCTTGCTGGTTTAATATATGTTTTAATTCATACTCAATACATAAACCTTTATGATTATCACCATAATGACTCCACATAAGCAAATTATCTTTTTCTTCGCTAAAAGATTTAAGATAAACTAAATCGTGTAAATCCTTAAAATCAATCGTCTGGGAATCATGTACTAATGTTAATCCTTCAAAAACATCATTCATTTTTCCAATCTCACTGAGATAAATGGCACCTTTTTCAATTGAGCGTATATTGTTATAGTTAAATGGCATATAGCGATACAATTTCATTGAACTCATTGAATTTGATTCTCCTAACACCTCAATGAACTCTTTAGAAAAACCAATGAGATCTTCATCAGACAAACTTTTGTTTCCATTTCCTTCTATTCTTTGAGCAAGTTTTTTTCTAAAATCCACGGTAGGCGTCAAAATGATTATCCTCCTCTCGATTCCAACAATATATATAAAAAGAGCCAGAGGAAAAATTCCCCTGACCCTCTATAATTATTCTTATTATATTAATTGTTTGAGTTTCAGTTATTACTATCTTAGTAACTGAAGCACTCCTTGAGGTGCTTGATTTGCTTGAGCCAACATAGCTTGTGCTGCTTGTTGAAGGATGTTGTTCTTTGTGAACTCCATCATTTCTTTAGCCATATCTACGTCCTTGATTCTACTTTCCGCTGCTTGTAAGTTCTCAGAAGTATTATCTACGTTTTTAATAGTATGCTCTAGTCTATTTTGCATTGCTCCTAGGTTACTTCTTTGTGCAGATACTTTTTCAATTGCTAATTGAACTGTTTCTACTGAGTTCATAGCAGAAAGCTTTGAAGAAATATCCAAATCTGCAACTCCAAGTGCATCTGCTCTCATATCACCTACAGATACAAAAGTAGTTTGTCCTGCATTTGCTCCTATTTGAAGCATAACTGATTCTTCAAGTTTATCACTCGCTGCAACATCTTTGCTAAATACAAAAGTTAGGCTCTCTCCAACTTTCCAATCTCCTATAGCTGTTGTTCCATCAAATGCTAGTGTAACCGCTGCTTCAAAAATACCGGTTCCAAATTCTATATTCGCATCATTAACGGTTATCGTTCCTCCAGCTGCTCCACCATCTACAGAATGCTCAGTTCCATCTGCCATTATAATTTTAAATTTATTGTCAGCAATAGCTGCTCCATCTTCTACTTTTACAATAGTAACTGCGCCATCATAATTTGATTTCGTAGTAGCAGTTGAAGCTGCATCTTTAAAACCCTCTAACGCTGCAGTTGTGAATTTCATGCTAGAGTTGTTATTTACCTTAGCTGTTCCGTCTACCTTTTCAGCAACACCTACTGCACTACCATCTAATAATTTTTTTGTATTGAATTCAGTTGTATTTCCTATTCTATCTAATTCAGAAATTAATTGTTTTACTTCGTTTTGAAGAGCTCCACGATCAGTATCTGTATTTGTATCATTGGCTGCCTGTACAGAAAGTTCTCTCATTCTTTGAAGTATTGCGTGAGACTCTGTAAGAGCTCCCTCTGCTGTTTGGATAAGAGATATACCATCTTGAGCATTTCTAGATGCTTGATTAAGTCCTCTTATTTGTCCTCTCATCTTTTCAGATATCGAAAGACCAGCTGCGTCATCTCCAGCTCTGTTGATTCTAAATCCAGAAGATAATTTCTCCATAGATTTTGCTCCACCGTTGTTGCTAATTCCCAATTGTCTATGTGTGTTCATAGCCATCATGTTGTTATTAATTCTCATTATATATTCCTCCTTGAAATTTTGTTAATCGGCATCCATGCCTGATTAAGTTATATTGGTTAATTGGATTATGTGATATCTTTCGGCCGTTTAAGATTATCACTTACACTACATATATCGAAGTAAATTATGATTACTTTATACCTTTTTTAAAAATTTTTTAGATTTTTTATTAGGTCGCTTCTCTAATATTTTTATTTCTTTTTAAGCTGTATAAACATGGACTTATCAATACTTTTGTTTTCTGATGCCTGTTTATTTTCCATATGTGCTTCATCTAGTACTTCTTTTCTTAGTATACTGACATCTTTAGGAGCTTCTATTCCTATCTTGATTCTTCCTTCTTCTATTTCTATTATTTTAATTTCTATATTTTCATTTACTATGATGCTTTCTCCTGCTTTTCTTTTTAGTACTAGCATACTATACACCTACCTTCTCATAGAATTCATATCTCATAGGATAGGTATCGTCTAGTAATATCTGCATTGCTTTTTTTTCTTTTGTGTTTATTATTACTGGAGCCTGAAGATTCGTTCTGATTTTAGTGATATCCTCTGGGATTACTACTACAGTTCTAATTAATATTTCACTTTTATCTTTTATATTTAATTCCTCTAGCACTTTATCAGGGATATCAAAGCTATACTCAGTATATGCTATAAATGGATCCATAACAGCAAAAGATGTAGGTTCATCTATACTTTGTAGCCACTCTACAAATAAATCCTCTTCTCCTACTAGTGCGAACTTTTTGATGTCTTCAAAGCCTATCATTCCTTTTTCAAAGGTTATGATTTCTTTTTCATCAATTTCTATTTCTCCAAAAAAATTAGTATTTATCCTCATATGTTATCACTCCTTAGTTTTAATAAACTTCGTAACTTAATTATATATTAATTTTAAAAAAATAGAGCCATATTTATTAAAAACATAGCTCTAGATTTATTCGATTGATTATTTTAGTATTTAATTATCTTAAAAAGTCTACAAGTGTAGGCTGAATAATTCTAGCTGTGACAGCTAATGATGCTCTATATACAGCTTCTGCAGTAACTAGCTGTATCTGAGTTTCTGCTACATCTGTATCTCTAGTCTTGGAAAGTAAGTCTTTTAGGTTTACATTTACATCAGACATACGTTCGCTCATTACATCTATCATGTTTACCTTCGCACCTACTTCTCCTCTTACTTGAAGAAGGACTTTAAGTTGTTCATCCATTTTTGCTATAGAAGCTGAAGCATCTTCATGGTTTCCCTTATCAAGTGCTGTTAGAAGATCATCTATATCTGCGAATAACTGTGGTTTATTTTCAGGGCCAACTGGCGAACCAAAGACTCTATCTCCTGTGATATTTACATCTATATGTTGAGAATCTCCTACTTTATATTGAATTATTTCATCTTTTAATGTTGCAAAATCAATTTCGTCAGGATTAGTCCCTGCGTTATAGCTTCCATCATCATTTAATAATCTTACATCCGTTTTGTATCCAGTAAATATATGTCTCCCCAAGTAGGTGTCATTTCCTATCTGAATAAGGTGATTTTTTAGTTCCTTTATTTCCTGAGCAATTTTTTGTGTATCTTCATTTTTCAGTATTCCATTTGCTCCTTGCACTGCTAGTTCTCTTATGCTTTGGTATACCGAGTTTATTTCGTTAAATGCTGATTCTGTCTTTTCTAGCCACGATTTTGCTGATTCTATGTTGTCTTTATATTGATTACTCATACTTATATCTGATTCTAGTCTTAGGGTTCTAGATACTCTTATCGGGTCATCCGATGGTTTATGAAGATTAGTAAGTGTAGACAAATCATGATTCCACTTATTCATCTTTTCAAGATTTGTGTTTTGATTTCTCATAGTTCTAGTTATCATCATTGAGTTTGTGATTCTCATAGTTCACCTCTTATCTTTATCTTATAGTCCGACTCTACCCATTCTATTTATTATTACATCTATCATTTCATCTACGGTTGTTATCATACGAGCCGCAGCATTGTAGGCATGCTGGAATTTAATCATATTTGACATTTCTTCATCCTGACTTACTCCAGAAACAGACATTCTAAATGAGTCTATTTCTTCTGCCAAGTATTGCTGGTTATTAAACATACGCTTTGCTTCTTGACCATCTACCCCTAGTGTAGATATCATGGTTTTAATAACGTCTTCAGGGGTTCCTTCTCCTAGAACTATTTTTGATGTTGGAGAATATACTATTTGAGAAACAAAGTTTTTATTATTTCTAAGTTCAAGCATAGCAATAGCATTTTTATTGTCATCTTTTGCTCCGCTATCTCCACCTAAGGCTAATAAGGTTGGGTCATCTAATAAGTCTTGGTTAACTCTAATATTTCCTGCATTTATGATTCCTCCACCATTGCTTTCAAAAATATCTAGCAAAAAAGCTGTGTTTTCTCCAAGAGCATATCCATTTTTATGCGCAGCATTTATTGTATCTGCAAATGATTTTGCAAATTCACTTGTAAAACGAATATAGTATGGTATGCCTTTATTTTCGTCCTTAAATCCATCTCTTTGCTGGAGTTGTCCTCCTATAGTACCGCCTAGCTTAGTTTGGTCTAGACTGGAACCACTAGCCCATTTGATATTACTTACCTTTATCGTTGATAAATCTGTTCTTTCTTCTGAAATTAATCCTGTGGAATCCATTGCATTTTTTCCATCTAGAAACATAGGATGGTCTATGTTCGTTTCAAGTTCAAGCACATTCGTATCAGTGTGGTTAACTAAAGGTGTTCCTTGAATCAGTATGCTCAGTGTCGATGTGTTTCCATTGCTTATAGGTACTTCTTTCACTTGTATATCAACTAATTTTGATAGGTCATCTATTAGTAGGTTTCTAGCATCTCTTAAGTCGTTTGCACGGCTTCCATCTAGCTCTGCTTCTAATATTTGCTTATTTAGCTTTGCTATCTGAGAACCCATCGAGTTTATTGATCTTACTGAAGACTCAACTTCTTCATTAGAGTCTCTAATCATTTTTTCAAAGTTATCTGTCATATGGTTAAAGTTCTGAGCTAATGCTACAGCACTCTGTATGAATACAGCTCTAGTAGTAGGGCTAGATGGATCTTTTGAAAGTGAGTTAAGTCCTTCAAAAAAGTTATCCATTACTTTTCTTATTCCTGTGTCAGTAGGTTCATTAAATATTGCCTCTATCTGGCTGATAGAGTTATATTTTTCTTCCCACTCGCCTAAAGTATTTACTTCCGTACGGTATTTTATATCTAGCATCTCATCTCTTACTTGAGAGATAAATTGCATTTTTACTCCTAGTCCTAGCTGCCCTTGTCCCCCTACTATACTCATAGGGTCTTGAGCTGCTTGGTTAAGTCTTTGTCTACTATATCCTCTAGTGTTTGCGTTTGATATGTTATGTCCTGTTATATCTAGAGCTCTTTGCGCTGCAAAAAGTCCCGAGCTTGCTATACTAAGTCCTGCAAATGTAGATCTCATTATCTCACCTCATATATTTTAAGCATATTTTTTGCTTTGATTTCGTAAACACAATATATGTATCGGATTCATCCTGTAATTATTTAATAGGTATATTTCTCTATATATAGTTTTAGAATTAGTAAAATAAAACTTATTCTTAGTAAAGTTTCTAATAGTTATAGCTTCCTACGAAGTTTATATTTTGGCAATAAAAAAACGGAGATTTCTCTCCGTCATGGAAAATCAAAAGCATTTTAGGAGTCCTTCCTAAATTAAAACTTATCTTCAAATAATTTTTTATCTAATCTCTGAGCTTCAGATGCATAATTCCCCTTACCTTTTTTATATGTGGTCGGAGAGTCATCTGATAAGAGAACATTTTTAGTAAATTCTATTTGTTCTAGTACGAATCCTATTATTTTATCATTTAAATTGTTAATAAGCTCAAGCTCTTCAAGAACTGCTTTTAACTGCTCTCCTGTCATTTGAATTTCTCTAGACAAGTCAGGAGCTTCTTTTAAAGTTTTTTCAACTAGATTTTCTAGCTTATCTTTTCCCCAGTTTAACTTTGCTATAAGCTTGCCTCGTTTTTTTTCAGCATCTATCACTAATCTAACTAGTCTTTCTTCTTGCTGAGAAACAGCCATAAGTCTGGATGTGTCATTGTCTTTAAGTATTTGAGTTTTTTCTTTTGCAAGATTTAAAAGCTCAATATTTAGCTGTAGTTGTACTTGTAATGTCTCTAGTATTTCTTGATAGCTAGTCATATTATCATTATCCTATTTCACTTGTACTTATAGTACTGTAGATAGATTTTGCAAGCTTTGTTTTATCTATAGTGTAGGTTCCATTTTCAATGCTTTGCTTTATAGCAGATACTTTATCTGCTCTCACATCTGGAATTTGCTTTAGTTTTTCAATGGCTAGCTGGTAGTCTTTCCCTTGATTGGATATCTGTATATCAAATCCGGGACTGCCAACTTCCCCAGACTTTTGTGTCTTACCTACTTTGTTTTTACCATATGCCTGGTATACGTTTTGCACGACTGTGCTGCTGTATATCTTCATTGTCAGCCCTCCTTATTTTAATTTGTATGCCCTAACAATATATATATCGTAAGAATTAACAAAGTCTTAATAGGAGTTTTAGTTAAAGTTTCTTTACAATTACTCTAATTCTATTAATGTCTTTGCTTTATATGGAAGCTTCCTCCCTTTTTCTTATCTAGTGACTTATCAGGGGCTTTTTCTTCAGGTCTTAAAGTTTTTGCTGCTCCCAACAAATCTTTCGCAAGCTCATTTTTACAATCATCGCAAACCCTACCAGATTTTATACTGACTCCGCAACGCTCGCAAGAAAGAAGTCCATTACTATCATCTATTATTTCTATTCTTTCATCTTTAAGAAGTTTTAGGATTATTCTTTCTGCTACTTCTGTTTCTTCTGATACTTCTCTTACGCTAGCTCCTGGATGGTCATATAGATAGTCTCTTACTTTTTTGAAATCTGTTTCTATGTTATCTACTGAACATTTAGTACATAAGGTTTCACTTCCAAGTGATCCAAAAGCTCTCCCACATTTTTCACAATTTTTAAGTTCCATATTTATCTTCCTTTCAGATTCACGATTTTTATTTTTTAGCTGTTGCTAATACCAAAAGCGTTATATTGCACTCAGGATAAGTCTCTTTTAGAGTCCTTGCTACTTCCACTGCTGTAGTTCCTGTAGTTAAGATATCGTCAATTAGTAAAATTCTTTTATAGTCTAAGTTTAACGTTTTCTCATCGATTTGAAAAGCACCATTTATTTCCAAAAATCTCTCAAGTGGATTTAGGCTTGCTAGGGGCTTTGTTTCTTTTATTTTTATTAGAGGCTTAGTATATGGCAGGTTTATTTTTTTTGCTAGATGGCCGGCAAGAAGTTCTGTATGATTATATCCTCTTTTTTGGATTCTTTTCTTGCTAGATGGTATTGTCGTTATGTAGTCCATATCTAGATTTAGAGATTTATATTTATCTCTTAGGATGTCTGAAAATTCATTTGCAAGATAGGTCTTGCTACTGTATTTAAAGGCCTGAATCATAGCTTCTATGACATCTTCATATACTGTACAAGCATAACTTTCATTTATAGGCGATTTTGGCTCAGTTTCTTCTAGGCAAGCTTGGCAAAAATCTTCATCACACTTAGCTCCACAAGACATACAATTTATATCTAAAAAATCTATTTTTTGAAAGCATGATTTGCACAACGAATATGTATTAGTCTTTAGAATCATGCTATTACAGCTAATACATCTTATATTAGAAGGGTACAGTATCTCCATGATTTTCCTCCATCAGCATTCCTGTTTCCTTGTAAATTTTTAGCTTATCAGATAGTGCTGAGTTTCTTTTTTCCTCATGAACATTTGATATCATGGTTTTTAGATATTTGGGATTCCCTACTAGCACAGCTAACTTTTTTGCTCTAGTAAGTGCTGTGTAGAGGATTTTTCTACTCATAAGCATGGGTGGAAGTGCTGATATGGGCATGACTACGCAGTCAAACTCTGAGCCCTGACTTTTATGAACTGTAGTAGCAAATGCATGCTCTATCTGGTCTAGCTCTGTAAAGTCATAGTCAGCTCTTTTTCCATCATC
Source organism: uncultured Peptostreptococcaceae bacterium (assembly GCA_964521745.1). Taxonomy (GTDB): domain Bacteria; phylum Bacillota; class Clostridia; order Peptostreptococcales; family Filifactoraceae; genus Acetoanaerobium. The sequence goes on along the minus strand of CAZFTH010000006.1, from coordinate 4,553 downwards.
AAATTGTATGTAGAGTTTTTTTTCGCTAGACTCTATAAAGTCTATATATCCCATATCGCCATTAAATATTCCTTCTCCAGAAATATTTTCTTCTAAATTTTCCCAGGTTTTTTCATAGTTATTTTTTATATGCATTACCCTATCGCCAGTCCTAAAAGTTCTATTTCCCACCTTATGTTCCCTTTTGCCTTGCCTTGCTGGATTAAGGGCTTCTTGCAAGAGCAGGTTTAGGTTAAGTACTCCAGCTTCTGATTTTCTCATAGGTGACAGTACTTGAATATTATTTGATGGAAGTTTATAGTAATTCGGCAGTCTATCTGAAACTAGCTCAACTATTAGCTCTGCTATCTGAGACGGAGTTTTCTTTGCCATAAAAAAGAAGTCTGTATTTTTTTGGTCTGTGATTGGAAGTTCACCCTTATTTATTTTGTGGGCATTTACTATTATCATGCTTTGCTTTGCCTGTCTGAATACTTCAGTAAGCTCTATGCTAGGGATTGTATTACTCTCTAGCATATCCTGCAGGACTCTTCCCGCTCCTACAGATGGAAGCTGGTCTTTGTCTCCTACAAATATAAGGTTTGTGCCTTCTGATACAGCCAGAAGCAAGCTATCTAAGAGCATTACATCCATCATAGAAACCTCATCTACTATTATTACATCAGCAGCTATAGGGTCGTCTTCGTCTTTTTGAAATATTAGTCCATCTGCTTGCTCGCTATATACTGCCTCTAGTAATCTATGGATGGTAGAGGCTGGTCTTAAGGTTGCCTGGGACATACGCTTTGCTGCTCTTCCTGTGGGTGCACAGAGGATGATTTTTTTCTTCATCTGTTCAAAGCTTTTGATTATAAAGCTAAGAGTAGTCGTTTTTCCAGTTCCTGGGCCTCCAGTTAGTATAATCATTTTGTTTTCAAGTGCCATGGTCACAGCTTTTTTTTGTAGCTCAGACAGCTTCATATCTTCTTCTAGCTCTAATTGCTCTATGGTTTTATCTTGATTTTCAAGCTCATTCATATATGCTAGCTTTATTAGGTTGCTAGCAGTTCTAGTCTCTGCTAGGTTATAGGAATCTAAGTAGACTCTTTGCTCTATATCTACTTCTTCTATGGTTATACCTCCATTTATAGCCATCTGATTCACGCAAGATAGAATTTCTTCTTCATCTATTGATAAAAGCTCCTTGGCTTTTGATACTAGCTGAGGTATTAGCATATATGTATGCCCACTATATGCGGCTTCTTGAAGTAGGTATTTAATTCCTTCTTCTATTCTCTCTATAGAGTCTAGTCCTGAATTTAATTTTTTAGCTATTTCATCAGCTTTTTTAAAGCCTATACCTTTTACATCTCTACAAAGTCCATATGGGTTTTTCATGACCATATCCACAGATTTATCTGCATATTTTTTATAGATTTTCATACAATAGGCTGGGCTTATTCCATATGGCGAAAATGCTGTTATTATTGATTTCAGCTCCCTTCCTTCCATATGAGATTTTATTATTTTATCGAGTTTTTTTTTGCCTATACCTTCTATTTCTAAGTATCTATCTGGATTAGTTTCTAAAATTTCTATGGCTTTGATTCCGAATTTATCTGTAATTTTATGGGCCATTTTGAGGCCTATGCCCTCTATAGTTCCAGATGCTAGGTAGGCTATGATTCCATCTAGTGAATCTATAGCCATATGAGTAAAGGTCATAACACCAAACTGTCTGCCATATATATCGTGAGTCTTCCACTCTCCACTGACTTTTATGTTGTCGAGCTCTCTGACAGATGGCATACAGCCCACTACCGTAACTTCTCCTAGTTCATGGCTGATTAGGTTTGCTATAGTGTAGCCATTTTCATCGTTTTGAAATATTATATCTGAAATTTTTCCTTTTAATTCTATAGGCATAAGCATACTCTCCAAATGTATTTTGAATATGATTTATTATAACATAAACAGCAAAAGGATTAGCACCCAGAGTAATCTGTATACTAATCCTTTTTTGTTATAGTCTTTTCAACTTCATAAACAATCTATTATCACTTAAATTGCTGAAATTATTTATAGGGTGGTTATTATAGTCCAGCATCTTTTTTAATATCGTCTACTTTGTTTAGTTCTTCCCAAGGAAGGCTTACATCTGTTCTTCCAAAGTGTCCGTAAGCTGCTGTTTGTTTGAATATCGGTCTTCTAAGTCCTAGGTCTTTTATGATAGCTCCTGGGCGAAGATCAAAGTTTTTAGAAATAATTTCAGAAATCTTTTCATCAGCTATAAGACCTGTTCCAAATGTATCAACTAGTACTGATACTGGCTCAGCTACACCAATCGCATAAGCTAACTGAATCTCACATTTTTTAGCTAGTCCTGCTGCTACTACGTTTTTCGCAACCCATCTAGCTGCGTAAGCTGCAGAGCGGTCTACCTTTGTAGAATCTTTTCCTGAGAAAGCTCCTCCACCGTGTCTAGCGTATCCGCCGTAAGTATCTACGATGATTTTTCTTCCTGTAAGTCCTGAATCTCCTTGAGGTCCTCCGATTACGAATCTTCCTGTAGGGTTTATCAGGTACTTAGTGTTTTCATCAAGTAACTTGCTATCTGCTATTGGCTTAATTACGTTTTCGATTAAGTCTTTTTGGATTTGCTCTCTAGTAACTTCTGGGTTGTGCTGAGTAGAAATTACTATAGTGTCTATTCTTACTGGTTTGTCATCTTCATATTCCACTGTTACTTGAGTTTTTCCATCTGGTCTTAAGTAATTAAGAGTTTTGTCTTTTCTTACATCTGAAAGTCTTTTAGCTAGCTTGTGAGCTAGGGAAATAGGAAGTGGCATAAACTCTGCAGTCTCGTCGCATGCAAAACCAAACATCATACCTTGGTCTCCAGCTCCTACTGCTTCTACTTCATCGTTGACTTGGCCTTCTTTGTGCTCTAGGGATTCATCTACACCCATAGCTATATCAGCACTTTGCTCGTCTATAGCATTGATTACTGCGCATGTTTCACAGTCAAAACCAAATTTTGCTCTATCGTATCCGATTTCTTTCACTGTCTGTCTTACTACTTTTTGGATATCTACGTATGCATTTGTAGTTATCTCTCCAATTACCATTACAAGCCCTGTAGTAACTGCTGTCTCACACGCCACACGTGAGTTAGGGTCTTGAATTAATAGGGCGTCTAGTATTGAATCTGAAATTTGGTCACACATTTTATCTGGATGGCCCTCAGTAACAGATTCTGATGTAAATAATCTTTTCATTTGATAAATCCTCCTCATCTCTAGCATTAAATGCTGTAAACCGTATCACTTGTATATGCCCACATGGCACATCGTACATAATGAGGACTTTTTTCTAGCGAAAAAGCCCCTTCATACACATACGCAGAAGAGGCTTTCATATATAAAGCTACCTCATCTGCCAAGAATATATCTCGCAGGAATTGGCACCATCTCACATTGCTGTGCTGGTTGCCGGGTTTCACAGGGCCAGTCCCTCCACCTCTCTTGATAAGGTTCAAGAATTTATTCATTTATTGTGCAACGGATTTTATTTTATATTATGAAAAAGTATATGTCAATGCTTTTTTAAAAAATAATTTTTACTATTTTTGTATCAGTTTTATGGAGTGAGGACAGGCCTAAATCCATATACCAATTTTCCATCTGTTTCAAAAAACTGAAGGTATTTTATGTCCTGATATATATTGGATTTTGACATGGATGCATAATCTACTAGGCTGATATAGCTTACATTCCCATCTACTCTAGAGGAAAAAGTCTTGCCCTCATATACCACATATATATTTTTAGTTTTCGCTTCTTTTTGGATAATTTTGTCAAATGCATTTTGGTCTATGCTGTCTGCTGACTTGTCACTGCCTTGGAGCACTATAACTATATTTCCTGCACTTTTTGATAACAGACCCTTTAAGTAATCCCACTGGCCTTTTATCTTGTATACTCCGCCATTTCTGTTATCTACACTTATAAAAGTAGTATTTCCTACAGTTTTATATTTATATGCCCCACTAAAGGCTTCTTTAGGAGCTGCTATTGCACCCAAAAATGAATTGTCTTGACTTCCTAAACTTATGACAGCTTGACTTGTGCTAGCTGAACTAGCAAGTTTTGCCTTGAATGCTTGATCTAAGATGCTTGTTCCAGCTGACATATCGCCAAATACTGCTGCTATTCCTGAATCTGGAAGGGTCTGAAGTAATTTAGGGTCTGCTGCATTTTTCTTAAGTACTTCTACTGGGATTTTTCCAGTAATTCCTCCATATGAAGCTACTATATTTCCACTTCCTGCTGAAGTAGGATTAAAGTACCTGCCATCAAAGTTTCCTGATACACCTTCTCCTGTAACCTGAAAACTAGGAGTAGTTATGTCTATAGGGTTTTTTGATGCATCAAAAGCTCTTATAGCAAGCTCTACCTTATCTCCTTGGAAGATAGTTTCATTTAGCACAGAAATTTCAATCTGAGCTATGTTACCTTTTGGCGCTGTATTTTTTATAGTTAAGCCATTTACCAGCGACCTTTCTGCAGATGCCA